>JADGRK010000072.1 GCA_017880985.1 Rhodoferax sp.
TTTTCCAGCGTCAGGCAGACCACCACAGCGACCACAATGGCCACCACAATGTTAAGTTGGAACGGCAAGGAAAAAGCGAGCACCGCCGCCGAACCCGCCACCGCAGCCGACAACAGGCGCAAGCGATTCGAGATCAGCGAACATAAAATACCGAGCAACGCCAGGATGCCGGCAAAACCCAAACCCCAACTGACGGGTACAAAATTGGCCAGCACCACACCCAGCACGCTGCAGCCTACCCAGGCGACCCAGATCACACCACAATTGCCCGCCAGATAGGCCTGCTGGGCAGCTCGTTGTGCGGCATCAGCACCCTGGCGTGGGAAACGCTGGATAAACAACACATAGGTGATATCGGTCGTGAAGTAGCCGCTGACCAGCCGCTGCCACAGTGGCAGGTGCATGACGTAGGGCCGCAAGTGGGCGCTGAACACCACAAAGCGCAAATTGACACAAAAGCCGGTGGCCAGGATCACCCACATCGGGGCGCCCACGCTCAGCAACGGAATCGCCGCCAGTTGCGAACTACCGGCATAAACGATGGCACCCATCAGCAGCGCTTCGAAGGTGCTCATGCCCGACTTCACCATCGCCACGCCCATCATCAAGCCCCAGGCGGCCAGACCGGGGGCCGCTGCCAGCGCGTCGAGCGCACCTTGACGAAATTCAGGGCGGCGGTAGTGGCTGCGGGACAAAAACATGCTGGATTGCGGATCAAGCCCGCCATGACAGGGGCGCTGGCGGCCCCGGCGCAGGCGCTGGCTGCGATGTCAGTGGGCCGCGCGTTTCAAAAGCCATGCCGGGCTGTAGATCGAAGCCGCGCAGGAACTCGGCGACACGCAGGTGCTTGCCGCCAGGGCGCTGCAGCTGGGTAATATTCACTATTGAATTCATAGCTGTTACCTCAATACCCATGGTGGATACAGCCAGAATTGATCCAAATTCTGCGTGGGCAGGCGGAGTTCCAGGAGCCACCTCCGCGAGCCAGATCTTGAGCGTTTCGCCATTCAGGCTGGCAGTCGCACCGGGGAACGGGTTGAAGGCGCGGATCCGTTGGGTGATCGCCGCAGCGCTTTGTGTCCAGTTGATGGCGGCCTCGTGTTTTTCAATTTTGTGGGCGTAGGTGATGCCCTCCTTTGGCTGGGGCAAGGGCCGCAAGCTGTCGCTGGCCAATCGTTCCAACACTTGCTGCATCAAATGACCGCCCAGCTCGGCCAGCCGGCCGTGCAAGCTGCCGGTGGTGTCCACCGTCTCAATCGGAATCGCCTGCGCCAGCAGCATGGCGCCCGTATCAAGCCCGGCGTCCATTTGCATGATGGTGACACCGGTCTGTGTGTCGCCGGCTTCAATCGCGCGGTGAATCGGTGCCGCACCACGCCAGCGTGGCAGTAGCGAGGCATGGATGTTGAAACACCCGTTGGCAGGCAGGTCGAGCACCCACTGCGGCAGGATCAAGCCGTAAGCCGCCACCACCATCGCCTCGGCCTGCGTTGACGCCAGCAGTTCACGTGCAGCGGCCGCATCCTCCGGGTATTTGCCATCCAGCCGCAGGCTGCGTGGTTGCGCCAACGCCAAGCCCTGCTCCAGCGCAAATTGCTTGACGGCGGAGGCCTGCAATTTCAGGCCACGCCCGGCCGGCCGGTCCGGTTGCGTCAGCACCAGTGCGATCTCATGCCCGCGAACGTGCAGTTGGGCCAGCGCAACGCGGGCAAATTCGGGCGTGCCGGCAAAGATCAGCTTCACGCACGCTCCTCGCGCTGTGCTTTGAGCATTTTTTTCTTGATCCGGTTGCGCTTGAGCGGCGACAGGTATTCGACAAACACCTTGCCCAGCAGGTGATCCATCTCGTGCTGGATGCACACGGCCAGCAAGCTTTCAGCCTCGATGATGCGGGATCGGCCCTCAGCGTCGAGTGCGCTGACCTTGACCGCGTCAAAGCGCTCGACGCCGTCGTAAATGCCGGGAACCGACAGACAGCCCTCTTCGTTGAGATGAGTCTCGGGACTGTTCCAGATCAGTTGCGGATTGATCAGTACCAGCGGCGTGTCGCGTTCCTCGGACAGGTCGATCACAATCAGGCACTGGTGCACGTCAACCTGGGTGGCGGCCAGACCAATGCCTTTGGCTTCGTACATGGTCTGTAGCATGTCGGCAATGAGGGTCTGGATGCGCGCGTTCACCGCCGACACCGGTTTGGCGACGGTGTGCAGTTTCGGGTCCGGGTAGCAAAGAATCGGGAGTAAGGCCATTTAATTGGTTGAGGACAGAGCTTGCTCGCTGCGCGTAGCTGCGGTCTGTCCCGCAAGGTTTCAGGATATGTCGCTATTTTCGCTATTTTTGATGGCTCCAACAGCAACCAGGTGTAGAAAACGTTGCCCGATCAAGGGCTTGAGCGCAAAATCGTGCGTGATTTATCATGATTCTCTTCGGCTTGGCAGCGCCGCCGCCTGGCCCCTCAAACAGCCCGATAGGCATTTCCAGTGCAACAAAACATGACAAAAAACATGATGGCGAAATCCGAACTCACCGTGATTGGCGCGGTGGCCACGCTGGCGCTGTTGAGCAGCAGCTTGATGGGCATGTCGGTGTGGGCTCAGAATTGGCCGGTCACGGCGAAGCAGAAAGCGACTGCGACCCAGGTCGCGCAGTCCGGCGTGCCCTTGAGCGAACTCAGTGCCAACGCGCCCGACAGCTATCTGGTCAAACGGGGTGACACGCTGTGGGCGATATCGGGTCTGTTCCTGAAGAATGCCTGGCGCTGGCCCGAACTGTGGGGCATGAACCTGCAGGAGATCAAGAATCCGCACCTGATTTATCCCGGTCAACAGCTCTATCTCGACAAGAAGGACGGGCGCGCGACCCTGCGCTCCGGGGCGGCGCCTGATGGAGGCTCGCTGCCTACGGTGCGCATGTCGCCGCGCACTCGCTACGAGAGCCTGGCCAGCGACGCCTTGCCGACGCTCAAGAATCGCTTGATTGAACCTTTTCTCGCTGAGCCCGTGATTGTGGACGAGAACGGGCTTAACGCTGCGCCGCGGATCGTGGCGGCGCAGGAGGGGCGGGTCCTTCTGACCCGCGGCGATCGGGCCTACGCCCGCGGCAAGGGCGACGCCGGACTGGTGGATGCGCCCGGACAAAAACAAAAAGCTTACCGGATCTTTCGCAATGCCACACCTTTGAAGGACCCGATCACAGGTGAAGTGTTGGGTTATGAGGCGCAATTTGTCGGCAAGGCTTTACTGGTGCGCGGCGAATCGACTCAGGATGGCACTGACAAGGAGGGCAAACCTCATACCGACATCGTGCCGGCCACGATTGACATTGTGGTGGCCAAGGAAGAAGTGCGGGTCGGCGATCGGCTCCTGCCTGAACCGCCGCAGCAGATGCTGAGCTACGTGCCGCACGCGCCGCAGAACAAGGTCGACGCACGCATTGTCTCGATCTATGGCAGTGCGGTGGTCAACGCGGCGCAAAATCAGGTGGTGGTGATCAATCGTGGCACGCGCGACGGCGTCGAGCGTGGCCATGTGATGGCCATCATGAAAGACGGCGCGCGCGTGATCGACAAGACCGATGAGGCGCGCGCGGAACTGAAGTTGCCCGATGAGCGCAACGGTCTGCTGATGGTGTTTCGCCCTTTTGAGAAACTCTCTTATGCGCTGGTGCTCGATATCACGGACGCCGTCAAAGTGGGCGACCGGCTGGTCAACCCACGCTAGCGCCATGACCTCCACGCTTGTTCCTAGGTGTGCTGCGCTGCCCCCGCAGGGGGCCCGCCTTGCTTGGGACGGCCCGGCGCGGCGGCGCACCGAAATCGCACGCTAGAGGCGGCCGATGGAGCGCGAAGAACTCGCTGCCTGGTTGCGTCTGACGCTCACAAGTGGCGTTGGCAACGAGAGCGGGCGCAAACTATTGGCCGCTTTTGGACTGCCAGGCGCGGTGTTTGAGCAACCGACTGCCGCGCTGCTGCAGGTGGTGAATGCAGCGCAAGCCAGCGCGCTGCGGACTGAGCCACCTGAGCTGGCACCCCTGTTGGAGCGCACCTGGAACTGGTTGCAGGAGGCCGGATCCGACAGCGAGCCACGCCAGATTGTGGTGTTGGGCGACGCTGACTATCCGGAGTCGCTCCTGCACATCGAAGATCCACCTTTGATGCTGTATTTGCTGGGGGCCCGAAAATGTATATCAGATAGGCCTATAGCCCCTGTTGATATTGCGCTGACAGCTGCTAATTTAATAGCTAACAGGCTGGCAGCCAGTGTGCTTCACAGCATTGCCGTCGTGGGCAGCCGCAACCCGACGCCGCAGGGCGCTGCCAACGCACGGCAGTTCGCCAAGGCGCTGGCTCTGGCCGGTCTGACCGTGGTCAGCGGCTTGGCTTTGGGGGTGGACGGTGCCGCCCATGAGGGCGCGCTCGATAGCCTGATGCCAGGCTCAGACCGGCTCGTCACGGTCGCCGTGGTGGGCACCGGGCTGGACCGGGTGTACCCCAGGAAGCACCTCGATCTGGCTCACCGCATCGCGCAAAATGGCGTGATCATGAGCGAGTATCCGCTGGGCACGCCGCCGCTGGCGCCCAATTTTCCCAAACGTAATCGCCTGATTGCCGGATTGACGCAGGGTACCCTGGTGATTGAGGCCGCGTTGAAGTCGGGCTCACTCATTACCGCACGGCTGAGTGCCGAACAGGGCAAGGACGTCTTTGCCATACCCGGTTCGATTCACTCGACCCAGGCGCGCGGTTGCCATGCGCTCATCAAGCAAGGCGCCAAGCTGGTCGAGTCGGCGCAGGATGTGCTGGAAGAGATGAAAATCGACGCCAGCGCCTCACTTGCTGGTAGCTTCATGGTGGATTGTGAAAGTAGCGCCGCGACCACCGATGGTTCTATTGCCAACCAGGACTTGCTCGATGCGTTGGGTTTTGATCCGGTCGGGCTGGACGCCTTGCAAGCGCGCTGTGGGCTCGACGCCGCCAATTTACAGGCGCAACTGATGACGCTGGAGCTGGATGGCCGGGTGGCGCGCTTGCCCGGTGGATTGTTTCAGCGCATGACGACGGGTTAAGTCAGCAACCGCTCGGGATTGGCTTCGAGCTTGACCAGCGCATCGCGCGAGGCGCGCACCGTGAGCGTTTCTTCTTCCTGCGGCAACAGCAGGCCGGCTTGCAGATAGGCCGCCAGGCGCCCGGTTTGCATCAGGTAGCTGTGCCCAGTGGTTGAAGCAAACAAATGCAGTTGCCCTCGCTCGCTGCGCCACACGAACTGCACCTGAGCGACGCGACTGTTATGGTCCAGCGTGAACCATGAGCCGACCTGCAACTCCTTCGCCCACGCCAGCATTGCCGCCGTCGGTTTGGAGCCGCCATCGGCCACCACATCAATCGTCGAGGCATCGATGCCCAGCATCATTTCAATATTCTGGGCATCGAGCGGCAGATCGCCCATGCCATCGTCACTGATGAAATTTTCAAGGTGCGCCAGGCGTTCAGCCATGACTTGAATCTGCTCGGTTGAAATGGCCTTGGTCTTGGATAGAAAAGCATCGGCCAGGGTGTCATTGACGGTCTTGATATGGGCCTGTTGATCAGACGGCGCCAGGCCCAGCAGCGTCATGCCGGCACGCAACTTTTGCAGCAGTTTTGGCAGGTCCTGAATCACCCGGGCCCGGTCAATGCGCTGGGGCTTCGCGCTGGCGGCCCAGACCAGGTCAGTCGCAGTCTTTTTGAACTCGAGGGTTTCCACATGTTGCGGGCCTTTGCGTACCGCCGCTACTGCCAATACCTCGGCCCAGACCTTGAACAAAAACTCACGGATCTCATCACGTACCGGCAGCTCCTTGAGCATGTTGCGCATCTCGATGGTGTACTGGATGGTCAGTGTTTCCTTTTGTTCCACTTGCTGGGCCACACTGACGGCTTTTTGAGTGGCAGCGCTGCCGGTCAGAAATTTGGCCAAAAACTTTTGAAACTCGTCATACACCAGCTGATAGACCCGGCGCCCGGTTTCGGGGTACTGCTCGATCACCTGAACCACGCGTTTGATCTCGCTCTCAAGCGCGCTGCCATGGATGCCGCTGGCGTCGAACCCCATCACACAGGAACCCATGCGGTCAATCAAGCGGCGCGCCGGATGGTTCAAGGTGCTGAAGAAATCCGGCTCTGCCAGTGCCACCCGCAGCACCGGCATTTGCAGGCGCGCAAACCAGACCCGAATCGCGGGCGGAATGCGGTCTTCCTGCAAAATAGCCTGAAACATCAAGGCCACAATTTCGATCGTCGCCTTCTCGCTCCTGGTTTCTGCTTTGTTCTTGAGATCAGTGGTTCTGCGTCGCAATTCACCCGCTACCCGAGCCACACCGGCCGGGCTATAGTCTTCCATGTCCGTGCCGCCACCCGAACCGAATCCTGCTGGACCCGGCCGCACGGCAATGGCCGCCGCCAGCGCCGGCGAGGGTGCCTGATAGTGTGTGGCCTCAAAATCAGCACCGCCCGAGCCCATCAGCAAGCGCTTGAGCTGCCCCAAAACACCTTGCGCCCGGAAGCGCGCCCGCGCCAGTGGCGTGATCGATGTCATCATCCGGGTTTCGTCTGAAGCGTGACCGTAGCCGGAACTTCGCCGCCCCGACGAAGTTTGTCCGGAGCCCGAGCCATGACCTGATCCGAAATGCCCGCCTGAGGTCGGCCCGGGCGCTGCTCTGACCTGGCCACCTTGACCGGCATCACCCTGCGCGCCGCCGCCGGAAAAGCCGCCTTGATTTCGCGCATCGCCGTAATAACCAGCCGGGCCTGAGTCCGCTCCGAAGCTTCTTTCTAAAGGCGTCTGATTTGGCGCTTGATCTGCTGCCTGGGAACTCGATGATTGACCCCGGCGAGGTGGTGTCGAGGTCACTCGCCTGACGCGATCCTTCAATTCAATCGTTGGCAGCACGCCCCGCTTGATCAAATACTCATTGGCATGGGCATAGGCCTGGTTGACTCGTTGGGTCAACAGGTCGCGCGCCACGTCGTTCACCATCGACCAGGCGTCGCGCGGCATGCCGGCGACGGCCCACTGTTCTATCATCAAAAGGACCAATACTTCAGGACGAAAAATGTCGTTGTCGTGTAGCTCGTCTGATCCCTCCAGGAGCTTGATGCGCACGCTCAGATCATTCAATTCGGCGTTGACTTTTTCCATCACACTCAAGACCAGCCGCGACGCGACGATCTTGTTTTCAACCACTTCGGTGCCGAGCAGCTCAAGCCCGCCTTCCAAATCTTTTCTTGGTGCCACAACCGCGGGCTTCAATGTCGCCTGCCAGGCTTTCATGGTGCCGTCAATCCAGGCTGCGCGCTGACTCTGGTATAGCGTCCAGGCGTCACGCCGACTTTGCATTTCACGCGCAGGCGCAATTTGATTGATCAGGGTGGTAAGGTGCTCCTGTACCGCTGCACCAAGCTCAACCATGGCATGTCCGACCTCAACAACGAACTGCTCACGCGTTTCCCGGGCCAGCATGGTTCGTTGTGCAAAAGATGCTTTGGTGGACATTCCGGGAATTCTATTCAAACACGGGCAAGCGCGCCAGAAAATCTGGCCGTTCAAGGTTCCGCTGTGGCCTGGTGTGAAAAACCATCAGACGGTGGCGCCGGCATTGGCATCATTCGGATCTTCTTCCTTCTTGCTGCCGCCCTTGATCAGGTCTTCACGCTTGATGCCCAGCCACATGGCAATGGCGGCCGCCACAAACACCGAAGAATAGATGCCAAACAAAATACCAATCGTCAGTGCCAACGCAAAGTAGTGCAGGGTGGCACCACCGAACAGCAGCATCGACAGCACCATCATCTGGGTACAACCGTGCGTGATGATGGTGCGGCTGATGGTCGAGGTAATCGCGCTGTCGATGATTTGCATGGTGTTCATCTTGCGATAGCGCCGGAAATTCTCGCGAATCCGGTCAAAAATCACGACCGACTCATTCACCGAATAACCCAATACCGCCAGTACGGCGGCCAATACGGGGAGCGAAAACTCCCACTGGAAAAAAGCAAAAAACCCCAGGATGATCACGACGTCGTGCATATTGGCAATGATCGCTGCCACGGCGAATTTCCATTCAAAACGCATCGCCAGGTACAGCATGATGCCGATCACCACGGAAGCCAGCGCCTTGAGACCGTCGGTGGCCAGTTCATCGCCCACCTGGGGCCCGACGAACTCGGTACGGCGCATGGCGGCAGACGCGTCAGCGACCTGCAGCGTCGCCATCACCTGATTGCTTTGCTGGGCAGAGCTGACACCTTTTTGCACTGGCAGGCGGATCAGCACGTCGCGTGCGCTGCCAAAGTTTTGCACTTGCACGTCATTCAGTCCGAGCTTGGCGACCGCGTTGCGAACGCCATTCAAATCAGCCGGGTGCGAATAGGTCACCTCCAACAAGGTGCCACCCGTGAACTCCACCGACAGATGCAAACCGCGGCTAAATAGAAAGAACACCGCAGCCAAAAAAGTGATGAGCGAGACGACATTGAAAATAATGGCATGCCGCATGAACGGAATGTCGCGATGGATCTTGAAGAATTCCATAATCAGTTCCCCTCCGGGCGCCAAACCGTCCCAATGGAGACGGTTTTGAGTTTATTTTGACGGCCATACCACAGGTTGACCAGGCCTCTTGAGAAGAACACGCCGGAGAACATGCTGGTCAAAATGCCAAGAACGTGCACCACGGCAAAGCCGCGCACCGGGCCCGAACCAAAGGCCAGCAAGGCCAGGCCCGCAATCAGGGTGGTGACGTTTGAGTCCAGAATGGTGGCCCAGGCGCGGTCGTAACCGGAATGAATGGCGGCTTGCGCCGAAGCCCCATTGCGCAATTCTTCGCGCACGCGCTCGTTGATCAGCACGTTGGCATCGATCGCCATGCCCAGCACCAGTGCCATGGCGGCCATGCCCGGCAGCGTCAAGGTCGCCTGCAGCATTGACAATATCGCCACCAGCAGCAGCAGGTTGACCGCCAGAGAGATACTGGAGAACACGCCAAACAACATGTAGTACATGCACATGAAAACCGCCACGGCAATAAATCCATAGGTCACACTGTTAAAGCCCTTGGCAATGTTTTCAGCGCCCAGACTCGGGCCAATCGTGGTTTCCTCGATGATTTCCATCGGTGCGGCCAGTGAGCCCGCGCGCAGCAGCAAGGCCGTGTCAGTGGCTTCCATCGCGCTCATGCGACCAGAAATCTGCACCCGTCCGCCGCCAATCTCGGAGCGGATCACGGGCGCGGTGACCACTTCGCCCTTGCCTTTTTCAAATAGCAAAATGGCCATGCGCTTGCCGATGTTCTCGCGCGACACATCGCGGAAGATTCTGGCGCCCTTCGCATCGAGCGTCAGGTTGACCACCGCTTCCTGGGTCTGGCTGTCAAAACCGGGCTGGGCATCGGTCAGGTTGTCGCCAGTCAGAATGACCTGTTTTTTC
>JADGRK010000437.1 GCA_017880985.1 Rhodoferax sp.
AATTTGCACCTGGCGCGTCAGGTTGAGCATGTCCGGCGCCAGGCGATAGGCGAGCAGCACCGAGGGATCGACTTTCTTGGCTGTGGCAAAGGCCGCGCCTTTGTCCAGAATCGCGGCGAGATTGCCGAGAGTTTTGACGAATACGGGAACGGATGCCTGGTACATGGATAATGCCATGATGAATCCTTTAGGTTCTGTTGCGGCTGGACAGGGAATCGTGATGAGACGGCATGCGGTCGCTGGCGCATCCCGGATGGCGCAGGCTCTATTGTAGGAGATTAGCGCTGTTTTCCCAAGTTGCACCGGATGCGGAGAGCAAGGGGGCCGGGAACCCGGCCATTGCTTTCGTGAACCTGAAAAATATTCCAAATGGCGCCGCCTCCCGCTTCGTCATAGAAGCGTTTATATGGGATTATCATGGGTTTGAGTATCTAGCGAATCCGGAGCTCGATCGGTTTTTGGGGTGGCCATCAGGAAGGTTTGCCGATACCTGTCTGGCGCTACGAGGGTGACGTCCCGCGAAGGAACAGTTGCCAGGGGAATCGGCGGCAAGGCAGTTATAAGGAGAGCGGCATGCGGGTGTTGGCAGTGATTGCAGTCGTGTTGGCGTTGTCGGGCGTTCGTGCCTTGGCCGGCGATTTTGAGGATGGACTGAAATACTATCAAGGCAAGGACTACGCAGGTGCCATGACCTCATGGAAGAAGGCCGCAGCGCAGGGCAGCGCGCCGGCGCAATTCACCCTGGGTTTCATGTACGAAAAGGGGGAGGGCGTGACACAGGACAATAAGCAGGCCATGTCCTGGTACCAGAGGGCGGCAGACCAGGGGTATGCGGCGGCGCAGATCAATCTGGGTTCGATGTACGAGAAGGGGCAGGGCGTTGCGCCGGACATCAAGCAGGCGGTGTCCTTGTACCAGAAAGCAGCCGATCAGGGGCTGGCGGAGGCGCAATTCAACCTGGGCCGGATGTACCGGACAGGACAGGGCGTTGCGCACGACTACAAGCAGGCGGTATCCTGGTTCCAGAAGGCAGGAGCGCAAGGACATACCCGGGCGCAATCCGACTTGGGCCTGATGTATGAGACCGGACAAGGCGTCGCGCAGGACTACAAGCAGGCAGTGTACTGGTACCAGAAAGCAGCAGACGCGGGGGATACCTTTGCGCAGTTTGACTTGGGCCGGATATACGAGGCCGGGCAAGAAGGCGTCGCGATGGATTATGTTGAAGCGCACAAGTGGTGGAATATTGCGGCGTCGAATGGCGAAGAAAGGGCGAGGAAAAGCCGCGACACGGTGGAGCGGTTAATGACGCCAGAGCAGATCGCCGAGGCAAAGAAACGAGCAAACGAGTGGATGAAGGCGCACGTCAAGCAATGACGCGCAGGGCATCGTTGCACGCATGGGTATAGTTTTCGCGCTGCTTTCAATGCTGTGTTTTGCCGGCAACATATTCATTATCCGCGCTGCCATGTCGCGGATGAGCGTCAATATAGGCTTCCCCGTGGTCTTGACGATCAATGTTGCATTTGCGGCGCTGGTGTTCGGTTTTGAGCGCCTGCGGATGGACACGCCCTTCTTGTTCCACTGGAAAGCCGCCGGGTGGTTTGCGCTATCCGGAGTGGTGGGAATTTACCTTGGCCGGCGCATGCTGCTCGATGCGGTCCATATCCTGGGGCCGGCCCGTGCAAGCGTGCTGCACACCGCTTCTCCCATCGTTACCCTGGTGGCTGCGTGGTTTCTCGTCGGTGAACGCCTGGGACTCTACGAATTCCTGCTGATGGGGTTGGTGATCGCCGGGCTTTTGGCTACCCAACTCCAAAACGCGAGGAGCCCACGCGCGCAGATCGGTGATCGAGCTGCCTTTCGCCAAGCCATGGTGCTCAGCCTGCTGACGGTGGTCGGATTCGGCGTCGGCAACGCCATTCGCGGCGTGGCGATACGTGAATGGAACGAGGCGGCACTCGGCGCGGTGCTGGCGTCAGGCGCGGCGCTCCTGTGCCAGCTCGCAACCGGCAGCGGGCCAGCGGCTATCTTCGAAGGACTGCGTAAAGGCGAACAGAAGGCGATCGGTCTGTACGCTGCAAGCGGCGTTGCGACCGTCAGCGGCACCATATTCAGCGCCATGGCCATGCAACGCATCGAGATCGCCATTGCGACTGTCGTGACTTACACGACGCCGCTCGTGGTTTTTCCGGTGAGCGCAATTCTGTACAAGAACAGCGAAGGTTTGAGCGTTCGCACCGTAGCCGGAGCAGCCATGGTGCTCCTGGGTATCGCTCTCCTTGCATTCAGATGAGACGTGCGGGTGCCTAAAAGCTATCCACAGATTCTGTGGATAAACCTGTGGACTGTTCCTGAAAAAGATGTCGCGCGCTTCGAAGAAATGCAAAAAAGCGGCGCGCGCTCATAAATCGGGCACCCCACGTAGATAACTGCCAAATGCGGGCGCCGAAGGACGCGATCCATGTATTTCACCTTACGACCAGCACCGGGATCGTCGTGTGGGTCAGCACCTTTTGCGTCTCGCTTCCGATAATAAGTTCGGATATTCC
>JADGRK010000438.1 GCA_017880985.1 Rhodoferax sp.
GCGCCAGGCGCACGTCGTAGGGGCTGGTGCACAAGTAGGCCAGCGTGTCGGCGGCATCACGCGCCATGCGCTGCGGGTAGGCGTGGACGAATTCTTTCAGCTCTGCCGGTGTGTCGGCGGTGATCCAGCGCGCGCCGGTGTACTGGCTTGCCTCCAGGCGGATGTCGGCATCGTATTCACCCTTGAGGCGGTGCTGCACCACTTCAAACTGCAATTGGCCGATGGCGCCGAGCAGCATGTTGCCGCCCATCTCGGGTCTGAACACCTGAATGGCCCCTTCTTCACCGAGCTGCGCCAGTCCCTGCTGCAATTGCTTGGTGCGCAGCGGGTTTTTCAGCACCACGGTCATGAACATTTCCGGCGCAAAGAACGGCAGGCCGGTAAACAGCAGGTTGACCGAGCCGTCGGTGATGGTGTCGCCCAATTGGACGCCGCCGTGGGTGGTAAAACCGACGATGTCGCCCGCATACGCCTCTTCGACCGCCTCGCGGCGCTGGCTCATGAAGGTGACCACACTGGTCGGGCGCAGCTCTTTGCCGGTGCGCATCACCTTGAGTTTCATGCCCGGTGTGTACTTGCCGGAGGCGATGCGGACAAAGGCAATGCGGTCGCGGTGATTGGCATCCATATTGGCCTGCACCTTGAACACCACGCCCGAGAATGCATCGTCTTCGGGCTGCACTTGCGTGATGACGGGTTGCTTGTTGACCACGAACGAGCTGGTGCGTGGGCCCGGTGACGGTGCCAGGTCCACCAGCGCGTCCAGCACTTCCATGACACCAAAGTTGTTCACGCCCGAGCCAAAGAATACTGGCGTTTGCTTGCCGGCCAGAAAGGCGGCGCGGTCAAAGCTCGGAGAAGCCCCGGTGGCCAGTTCCATGCTCTCCAGCGCCACGTCCCACTCATGGCCAAAGCGGCGTTGCAGGGCCGCCGGGTCGGACAGTGGCATGGCATCAAAGTCTTGCGGCAAGCGTTCGCTGCCGGACTCAAACACCGTCATCGTCTGGGTGCGCAAGTTGATGATGCCGCCAAAGGTTTTGCCCTGCCCGACCGGCCAGGTCATGGGCACGCAGGGCATGCCCAGCTCGCGCTCCACTTCGTCCAGAATGTCGAGCGGGTCGCGTACCTCGCGGTCCATCTTGTTGATGAAGGTGATGATGGGGGTGTCGCGCTGGCGGCAGACTTCAATCAGGCGGCGGGTCTGCGACTCAACGCCATTGGCCGCGTCGATCACCATCAAGGCCGAATCCACCGCTGTCAGCACGCGGTAGGTGTCCTCGCTGAAGTCCTTGTGGCCGGGGGTGTCGAGCAGGTTGATGACATGGTCGCGGTACAGCATCTGCATCACCGAGGACGCCACCGAAATGCCGCGCTGTTTCTCGATTTCCATCCAGTCAGAGGTGGCGTGGCGCGTCGCCTTGCGCGCCTTGACACTGCCAGCAATCTGGATCGCGCCCGAGAACAGCAACAGCTTTTCAGTCAGCGTGGTTTTACCCGCGTCAGGGTGCGAGATGATGGCAAAGGTGCGGCGGCGGCGGGTTTCGTTAGCGAAAGACAAGGTGTAAATCCAAAAAATCAGGGTTCCGAGATGGGCGCGTCGATCAGATCGCGCAGGGCGCGATCCGGCAATATTTGTCGTTTCATGCAGCGCGTTGTGCGGCTGTCCACAAAGGCACTAGGGTCATCGATTAACGAAATGTTCATGATGACAGTGCTCATACGCGAATTTTACGGGTTTGGGCAATGACCGGGAAAATGCAAGTTGGGTCGCAGCATGGGCTGCTGACAACTCAGTGTCCCAACAATTCCTGCACCTTGAGCGCCTGGTGCAAAGAAAAACGAGCCTGGTACACATCAGCCTGCCCGGCTTTGAAGCTATCGTGTTTGTAGCGCAAGACCTCGCGCAGCGGTTCCCGAGTCTGCGTCTTCATACGCTATCGTGGCCTGTAGACACAATGTCAAGCGGCAGGTGGCGCGTTCTATGGCTGTCGCGTGTTTTGGGCAGTCAAGTTTTGTCCGGTCGGATAAACTGGGCTTACCGGATTCGCCGACGAGCTACACATTCGTTGAGCGTCATGGAATTCGCCGCATTCCGGCACACAATTCGCACGTCACGACCATCGCGCTTCTCACATCTAACCGGGCCACCACATGAATGCCGAACAAACCCTCTCGCCGGAAGAGCCTGCCACGCTGGAAATCACGCTACCCACCGCGCTTGAGTTGTGCCGCCTCGGGCTGGCCACCATGATCGACATCCGACAATCCTTCGAGATCGAGATGAAGGGCGCGATCCCCAACGCCGTGCATATCCCGCTGTTCGAAGTCAAGCTCATGCTCGGCCACACGCTGACCGAGGACGAGCAGGACATCCTGGACGCCGGCCAACCCAAGGACCTCGACGCGATGACCTTCTTCACAATGATCAACCATCTGCACCATGCGCGCGACCACTTGTTGCTGTGCATCTGCAACAGCGGTCAGCGCAGCCTGACGGCCGCGTCACTGTTGCGCTCGCTCGGTTATCCCAAGGCGCTGTCGGTAGC
>JADGRK010000439.1 GCA_017880985.1 Rhodoferax sp.
GACGCCCGGGCAGCAGCGTCAACCGATGAGACCAATCTGTCCAAAGCCTCGATCCGGTCTCCCATCGATGGTGTCATCTTGACCCGGTCGGTGGACCCTGGCAATGCGGTGGCCGCCTCGTTGCAGGCGGTCACCCTGTTTACCGTGGCGGGAGATCTGGCCAAGATCAGGCTACAGGTCAATGTGGACGAAGCCGATGTCGGCTCGGTCAAAATGGGGCAAAAAGCCAGTTTTACCGTCAGTGCCTACCCGTCCCGCAAATACCCGGCCACCGTCACCCGAGTCGCCTATGGTTCCACCACCACCGACAACGTGGTGACCTATGTGACCTACCTCGACGTTGACAACACCGACCTGACGCTACGTCCCGGCATGACGGCCTCAGCCATCATTACCTCCACCGAACGGCAAGACGTGCTGCTGGTGCCCAACACAGCACTTCGCTTTACGCCATCACAGGCCGGTGGCAGACCCGGAGCCGCAAAGGCCAGTGGCGGAATTGTGTCAAGCCTGATACCCCGCATGCCGCGTGGCGGCGCAGCCAAAACCGCGTCCGGCAGTGGCGTCGCGGCACGACAGGTGTGGGTGCTTCAAGGCGGCGAAGCAGTGGCCGTCAGCGTGACCCCCGGCATCAGCGACGGCCGCATGACCGAGATCACCGCTGGGGAATTGCAGGCCGGCATGCTGGTGATCACCGATCAGCGCAGCGCCGGGACGGCACCATGAGTGACATCCCGCTGATCCAGCTCAAGCGGGTGACCAAAGTCTATGGCCAGGGGGCCACGGCTTTGCAGGCACTCAAGGGGGTTGACCTGCAAATCGAAGCCGGAGACTTTGTCGCCATCATGGGCCCCAGCGGCTCGGGCAAGTCCACTGCCATGAACGTGCTGGGTTGCCTGGATACCCCCACCAAGGGCGAATACCTGTTTCGCGGCGTGCATGTCGAGACCCTGTCGCGCGACCAGCGTGCACGCTTGCGCCGGCGCTTTTTGGGGTTTGTTTTTCAGGGCTTCAATCTGCTGGCGCGCACCTCGGCGCAAGAAAACGTGGAGCTGCCCCTGCTCTACCGGGGCGAATCGGCCAAGGCGCGCCATGCGGCGGCCACCAAAGCGCTAGCCTCTGTCGGCCTGACCGGCTGGGAGCATCACACCCCGGCCGAGTTGTCGGGCGGACAACAACAGCGGGTGGCGATCGCACGCGCCATCGTCACCGAACCGGCGGTACTGCTGGCCGACGAGCCCACCGGCAACCTCGACACCCAGCGCAGCCGCGAAATCATGGAACTGCTGTGGGGACTTAACGTCGAGCACGGCATTACCGTACTGATGGTGACCCACGAGGCGGAGATGGCGGCCTACGCCAAACGCATCGTGCATTTTGTCGATGGTATGGTGGACAACGACACGCCTAATCCGCACCCGGCCGGGCTGCATGAGGCTGCGCCTGCCGCAGCGCAGACGCCACCGACTTTAGAGACCGCCTGATGCTGCTCAACACCCTGCTGCTCGCGCTGCGCTCCATCCGGCGCAACCTGCTGCGTTCCTTCCTGACGATTCTGGGCATCGTCATCGGCGTGAGTGCCGTCATTACGATGGTGACGCTGGGCAATGGCGCCACCCTGGCGGTACAGAACCAGATATCGAGCCTGGGAACCAATCTGCTGCAGGTACGCCCCGGCCAGCGCATGGGCGGCGGCAGCGGCGGCGCGCCCGCGTTCAAGGAGCCGGACGCCGAAGCCATCGCCAGCCAGATCGGTGGCATCGCGGCGGTGGCGCCCGAGGCGCGCACCGGCGCCACCCTGGTGGCCTATGGCCGCAACTGGACCAGCAGCGTCATCGGCAGCACCAACAACTGGCTGATTACCGGTAACTGGAAGCTGGGCGACGGGCGGGAGTTTTCAGACGACGAACTGCGCGCCGGTGCCGCCGTCTGCCTGATTGGCGCAACCGTACGACGCGAGCTCTATGGCACGCGCTCCGTCGTCGGCGAACAACTGCGGGTGAAGCAGATCTCCTGCACCATAGTTGGCGTGCTGGCCTCCAAGGGCCAGGGCAGCTTCGGCAACGACCAGGACGATGTGGTGCTGGTGCCGATCCGCACGCTGCAGCGGCGCATCACGGGCAATACCCGCGTCAATACCTTGCTGGTGTCGATGATGGACGGCAGCGACGCCAACCGCGTCAAGGCGGGTATCACCCAGCTGCTACGCGAACGCCGCAAGCTGGCCGAGAGTGATGAAGACAACTTCAATGTACTGGACACCAAGCAACTGGCCGACACCCTGTCGGGCACGACCAAGGTGATGACCACGCTGCTGGGCGCGGTGGCGGCGGTGAGCCTGCTGGTGGGCGGCATCGGCATCATGAACATCATGCTGGTCAGCGTGACCGAGCGCACCCGCGAGATCGGCCTGCGCCTGGCCATTGGCGCCATGGAGCGCGAGGTGCTGCTGCAGTTTTTGATTGAAGCCGTGGTGCTGGCTGCGCTCGGCGGCTTGATTGGCATCGTGCTGGCCACCGGTGCGTCTGTCGTGCTGGCGG
>JADGRK010000440.1 GCA_017880985.1 Rhodoferax sp.
GGCGTGCCGCGCCATTCGAGCTTCTTGCTCTCGTCCCTGGCGCCGCTCTTGGCGGTTTCGGCAATCTCGACCAACCGTTCACCCGCATCGGGGCGGCGGTTCAGCACCACGTCTTCCACCCGTTGGCGCAATTCAGGCTCCAAGTCGTCATAGACACCGACCATGCCGGCATTGACGATGCCCATGTCCATGCCCGCTTTGATCGCGTGGTACAGAAACACGGTGTGAATCGCTTCGCGCACCGGGTCGTTGCCACGGAAACTGAAGCTTACGTTGCTGACGCCACCGCTGACTTTGGCCCCCGGCAGGTGCTGCTTGATCCAGCGCGTGGCGTTGATGAAATCGACCGCGTAGTTGTTGTGCTCTTCAATGCCGGTGGCAATGGCGAAGATGTTGGGATCAAAGATGATGTCTTCCGGCGGAAAACCCACTTCATCGACCAGGATGCGGTAGGCGCGCTCGCAAATGCCGATCTTGCGCTCGTAAGTATCCGCCTGGCCCTGTTCGTCAAACGCCATCACCACGGCGGCGGCGCCGTAACGGCGCAGCAGCTTGGCCTGCTGCTTGAAGTTGTCCACGCCCTCTTTCATGCTGATCGAGTTGACCACCGGCTTGCCCTGCACGCAGCGCAGCCCAGCCTCGATCACGCTCCACTTGCTGGAGTCAATCATGACCGGAACCCTGGAGATATCGGGCTCGGACGCTATCAAATTAAGAAAACGCACCATCGCCGCCTGGCTGTCAAGCATGGCCTCGTCCATGTTGATGTCGATGATCTGCGCGCCGTTTTCAACCTGCTGGCGCGCCACACTCAGCGCCTGCTCGTAGTCGCCGTTCAAAATCATGCGGGCAAAAGCCTTGGAGCCCGTCACATTGGTGCGCTCGCCGATGTTGACAAATGAAGCGATTGGGGACGGATCTTCAGCTCTGTCCCCAACTGACTGGGAGGGGGCAGCCTCAGGGGCAGACGGCACCGTGCCAATCGTCAACGGCTCCAGGCCGGACAGTTTCATGGGGGGAACAAGGGTTTCAGACATGCAACTCACCTGTGGGCAAAATTTTGATCAGGTGAGCGTCGTTGTGAGGTATCCAAGCCTGACCGGCCACGTGGCCGACTGCAACGCTCCTTGGAAGACACGGATTTTAAGGGCTAAGCAGTTCGCGAATTGCAGCAGGGGTTTGTAGCCATGCTGCTCAGCCGTCCGAGGTGCCGCCAGGTAGCCCTGATTTAGAGGTGCCAAGCCTGGCGGACATTTTGGCGTCTCGCCAACGGGTAAGCGTTGCATCAAGTTGATTTGACCGGCCCGTACAGTTTTCAAGCAAATCGATATCCACGGATTCATTAACAGGCGCTGGAACCAGTTTTTCTGGGTCGGGTTAACATTGAAGGCGGCTGTAGAACAACCGAAACTGCATGCCCGATACCAGACACCGAAGGTTATAGCTGGGCAGTCGGCAGTGTGGCGGCGATTTGGTCCTCTGCAGCACCCGCATCCGACCACCTGCCGACAGTCGCTCGTACCGGCTTCGTTCACCGTAGACGGTTTATAAATCGATCACTTGTCGCTTTCCCTTGATCCTCAGTCGGCACCTTGCAAAGTCGCGATCAAGGGGCAGCGGATGTTGGCCCGCACGGCGCAGCACCGGTCAATCAAGTTGGCGAGTGCGGTTTCAATGCGTTGAAGATCAGCCAGCTTTGCACGCACATCAATCAACTTGTGCTGTGCCTGCTCACGCGCTTCATTGCAATGCGTCCCGTCTTCGAGCTTGAGCAGTTGCGAAATCTCGTCCAAACTAAAACTCAGTCGTTGGGCTGACTTGATGAAACGCACTCGCCCCAGATCAGCCGCACCATAGCGGCGCACGCTGCCCAGTGGCCGATTGGGATCGTGCATCAAGCCTTTGCGCTGGTAAAACCGTATGGTTTCCACATTGACTTGCGCCTCAGTGGCCAGCGCGCCAATGGTCAAGTTTTAAAAAGAAGTGTTCATGGCGCTTGACTCCGTACTTGAGTACGGAGTCAAGCTTACTCGATGAATGCATTACAAGCAGAAAACACCAGCGATAAAACCTTCCTTCGTACGCTGCTGGCCGGGGGCCTTGCGGCCCTATTGGCGTCCACCTGCTGCCTTGGGCCGCTGGTCTTGATCACTCTGGGGCTTTCGGGCGCGTGGATCAGCAAGTTAACCGTTCTGGAGCCCTATCAGCCGATATTTATCGGCGCGGCGTTGGTAGCCTTGTTCTTTGCGGGCAAGCGCATCTGGCGCCCCGCGGCCCAATGTGCGCCGGGTGAAGTGTGTGCCCTGCCGCGGGTCAAGCGCGCGTACAAATGGCTTTTTTTGGGGGTCTGTGCGCTTGTGCTGTTGACGCTTGTATTTCCGCTCATTGCTCCCTGGTTTTACTGAAAGGACTTCACTATGAAAAACCTGATTGCCACCCTCGGCATCGCCATCACCCTCGCGGGTTCTTCCTTGGCGGCCAGCGCAGCATCCGCCAGGCGTGGGCTGATGCCCCTGGCGATAT
>JADGRK010000441.1 GCA_017880985.1 Rhodoferax sp.
ATGACCACACTCGGTACGCCTCTTTCTCACCACGCCACCAGAGTCATGCTGCTGGGTAGCGGCGAACTCGGCAAGGAGGTGCTGATCGCGCTGCAGCGCCTGGGGGTCGAAACCATTGCGGTGGACCGCTACGACAACGCCCCGGGTCAGCAGGTGGCGCATCACGCCCGCACCATCACCATGAGTGATCCGGCGCAACTCAAAGCGCTGATCGAGGCCGAAAAACCCGACCTGGTGGTGCCCGAGATCGAGGCCATTGCCACACCCATGTTGCAGGAGCTCGAAGCCGCCGGCACCGTGCGCGTGGTGCCGACGGCCCGCGCGGTGCGCCTGACCATGGACCGCGAAGGCATCCGCCGCCTGGCCGCCGAGACGCTGGGTCTGCCGACCAGCCCCTACAAGTTCTGCGACTCGCTGGCTGAGTTGCAGGCGGCCATCGACGCCGGCATCGGCTACCCCTGCATCGTCAAGCCGGTGATGAGCAGCTCCGGCAAGGGGCAAAGCAGGATCGACCGCCCCGAAGAGGTGCAAAAGGCGTGGGACTACGCCCTCGCGGGTGGGCGCGTGAGCCACGGCCGGGTGATCGTGGAAGGCTTGATCGACTTTGACTACGAAATCACCCTGCTCACGGTGCGCGCGCGTGCCAGCGACGGCAGTGTGCAGACCGATTTTTGCGAGCCTGTCGGCCATGTCCAGATCAAGGGCGACTATGTGGAGAGCTGGCAACCGCAGCCGATGCAACCCGCGGCGCTGGGACTAGCGCGCCAAATTGCCAAAACCGTGACCGATAACCTGGGTCTTGGCCTGGACGGACAGGCTTCGGGGTTGGGGCTATTTGGCGTGGAGCTGTTTGTCAAGGGCGAGCAGGTCTGGTTCAGCGAGGTCAGCCCGCGCCCGCATGACACCGGCATGGTGACCATGATCACCCAATGGCAAAGCGAATTTGAGCTGCACGCGCGCGCCATTTTGGGCCTGCCGGTCAACACCGGCTTGCGCAACCCTGGCGCCAGTGCGGTGATCTACGGTGGCGTGGATGCCCAAGGCATTGTGTTCGACGGCATCGATGAAGCCCTGCGCGTCCCCAACACCGATATCCGCCTGTTCGGCAAGCCCGAGAGCTTTGTGAAACGTCGCATGGGCGTGGCGCTGGCGTTTGATGCCGACGTGGAAGTGGCCCGCACCAACGCCAAGCTGGCGGCGTCCAAAATCAAGCCCAGAGCGGTCTGAACATTATTGCTACTGAATAGATAGCTGATTGCGCAGGCTGCACGGGGGCTACAAGAATTTATTCTATGAATCATCAGGCGGTCTTAGCGGCCATCGCGAAAGTGGCTTGACGAATTCCTTTGCCGACGCCGGTCATTCGCCCTGTCTGCAAGCGATCACTGATACTGGCGGTTACAAAAGTGCGAGCCAGGTGACAGCCGCGTGCGCTGTCGTACACGAATAGCGTTACACTGATTCGGCAACATCATCTACCCCACGATTCCATAGCAATGGGTGACGGCATTCACCCAAAATCCAATCGTTGGAACACCTGTCCGGATGGCAAAGCAGGTCGCAGAAATAGTCAGGGCCATCACAAATAATTCTTGGGTTAGGAATATGAAACACCAAAGACTTCTGGCCATCATCCTGTTCACTGTTCTTCTTGCTGCTTGCGGGGGCGAAGGCGGTGGAACGGACCACATCAAACCCCCACCGATCGTCAACACCGCACCCGTCGCCAGCGCCGGTGCCGATCAAAGCGTCATCACCAACGCCGTCGTGACACTCGACGGCAGCAAGAGCTCGGACGCCAACCGCGATCCTCTGACCTATGCCTGGACGCTCACCACCAAGCCTGCAGGCAGCGCCGCCGCCCTGACCAATTCCAGCTCTGCCAAACCAGCGTTCACAGCCGATTCCGCCGGTACCTATGTGGCGACCCTGATTGTCAATGACGGAAAAATAGATAGCAGCCCGGATACCGTTAGTGTCACGGTAAGCGTGGATAACGCCGCTCCAGTTGCCAACGCCGGGGTGGCACAGAATGTCGCAACTGGAAGCGTTGTCACGCTTGATGGCAGCGCCAGTTCAGACGCCAATAGCGATGCGCTCACCTACGTTTGGACGCTAACGACCAAGCCCGCAGACAGCGCCGCCAGATTGTTTTTATCGACGTCCGTGAAGCCGACTTTCACCGCCGATGTGGCAGGCATCTATGCCGCCACCCTCGTCGTCAATGATGGCAAGCTCAACAGCAACAACGCAGCGAGTGTCAGCATCACGGCAGCGGTGGCGAATGTAGCACCGGTTGCCAATGCGGGCGTGTCACAGAATGTGGTAGCGGGTGCTGTCGTGACCCTCGACGGCAGCAAGAGCTCGGACGCGAACAGCGATCCTCTGACTTATGCCTGGACACTGACGGCCAAACCTGCTGGCAGCGCGGCCACGTTGTCGTCACCGACTTCTGCCAGGCCGACCTTCACTGCTGATGTGGCAGGAACTTATGTCGCGACACTGACCGTTAATGACGG
>JADGRK010000442.1 GCA_017880985.1 Rhodoferax sp.
CGCAATCGGCCCAAAGTGTAAAAAGCCGCATGATTCTGCGAATACTTGCCTGCATTGCTTGTTCGAGTCCCGTTCAGTCCAGTGACTTGCGAAAGCGCAGAACCGCCAGCGCAAACAAGCTCAGGCCCAGCGTTGCCAGACCCGCCATCTGAGGCCAAACAACGTCGATCCCGACGCCCTTGAGATAGGTGTCGCGAATGATGATAAGAAAATAGCGTAGCGGATCGAGGTAGGTGAGCCACTGCAAGGCGTCTGGCATGCTCGAAATCGGAAAACTGAAGCCCGAGAGAATGAACATCGGATTGAGCACGAAGAAGTTTGATGCAAAAGCCTGCTGCTGCGTCTTGCACAGGGTCGAAATCAAGAGGCCGATGGCGAGCGCGCTAAGCAGGAAGAGGCTGGTTCCGAGCAGCAGTACCAGCGGATTGCCCACGAAGGGCACTTGAAACCAGAGCATGCCCACCACCGCCACGATGGACACTTCAAGCAGGCCAATGAGAAAAAATGGCAGCGTCTTACCGATGATAAATTCGATCGGCTGGATCGGTGTGACCAGAATCTGCTCCAGTGTCCCGACCTCGCGTTCGCGCACGATGGCAAAGGCGGTGAGGTTGACAATGGTAATCAGGGCCAGAGTGCCGATCAGACCGGGCACAAAGAACCAGCGGCTGTTGAGATTGGGGTTATACCAGTAGCGCTCCTGCAAGCTCACGTTCACCATTGGTCGCCCGAGCGCGCGGCCAGTGCGCTGCGCGAGGTCCAGCGCGTAAGGCTGGCCGAAGGCGCCGGCAATCTGGCCCACGTAGCCGAGCGCGATCAAGGCAGTGTTGGAATTGGTGCCATCGACCAGCACTTGCAGCGGCGCGCTCTGTCCCTTGCGCAACAGCTCAGAAAAGCCCTGCGGCACGACGATACCGACCTGAGCAGTGCTGTTCTCGACGGCATCCTGCACTTGCCTGCGCCCGGTCGCGACGGCGACGAGCTTGAAGCGGCTGCTATGGACAAAATCCGCCACCAGCGCTCGACTTTCCTGCGTCTGGTCCTGATCCAGGACGACGGTGGCCACATTGAACACTTCGAAGGTCGCGGCGTAGCCAAACAGCAGCATCTGTATCACAGGTGGCACCAACAGCCGAAAGCGTGCCGACTTGTCACGCTTGAGTTGCAGAAACTCCTTCAGCAGCAGGTGGAAGATGCGGCCAATCATGAACGCGCTCAATCTAGCGTCTTGCGAAATGCACGGGCCGCGAAAACCACCATCACCGTCGCGTACAGTGTCAGGCAAAGGATGGGCAGCACCAGCTCACTCCAGGGCGCGCCTTTGAGAAACAAGGCCTTGAGAATGGTCACGTAGTAGCGACCGCTGACCAGATAGGTAATAGCCTGCACGGCAGGGGGCATCTGATCGATGGGAAAGGAAAAACCGGAGAGCAGCGTGGTCGGCAACATCGTCGACAACAGCGCCACCTGACTGGCACCGACCTGGCTGCGAATCGACACCGAGACGTAATAGCCGATGCACAGCACCACCGTCAGGAACAATCCGGTGGTGAAGAAGAGGGCGGCCAGCGTGCCACGGAAAGGGACGTCGAACCAGAACACCGCCAATGCCAGACAGATGCACGCGTCAACCATGCCGACGACGAAATACGGCAACAGCTTGCCGAGCATCAACTCCATCGGCTGGACCGGTGTCGATATCAGCAGCTCCATCGTCCCGCGCTCCCATTCGCGGGCAATGGTGAGCGAGGACAGTTGCGAGCCGACGATGGCCATGACCAGCGCAACGACCCCAGGAATGATGAAGTTGCGGCTCACCAGATCCTCGTTGAACCACACGCGCGCGCGCACCTCCACCGCGGTCAGGGTCTGTACACTGCCACCTCTTTGCTGGACAGCATCGAGTTGCACGTCAGAAGAGTAGCCGGCGATGACGGCGCGGGCGTAGTTGGCGGCAAGAATCGCCGTGTTGGTGTCAGTGGCATCCAGCAGCGCTTGCACCACACCCTCGCCGGCATCGGCGAGCCCCTTGGAAAATCCGGCCGGGATCACGATGGCCAGACGGCAGCGGCCGGTGTCGAGGCTGCGCCCGACCTCCGCGTAGCTGCCAGCAATACCTTGCAGCGCAAAATACGGCGAGGCAGCGAAACGGTGCAACAGGGCCTGCGACGCCTGGCTACCCTCGCGGTCGTAAGCGCACAGCGGGATATGTTTGACGTCCAGACTGATGCCATAGCCAAGGAGAAACATCTGCAGCACCGGGATCAGCAGCGCAATCATCAGGCTGCGCGGGTCGCGCACGATCTGCAGGCTCTCCTTGACGACAATCGCCCTGACGCGTCGCCATCTCACGCCGAGCCCCCCGCTTGGGTCAGGCTGGCGCCGACGAGGTACACAAAGCTGTCTTCAAGCGAAGGCTCGACGTGATCTCCCTGTTCAGTCCGCGGATCGCCACCGAGTGTGCGTTGCTTCAATTCAAGCGGCGTTCCTAGGGCGATCAGGCGGCCGTGGTTGA
>JADGRK010000443.1 GCA_017880985.1 Rhodoferax sp.
ATGGAATTCTTGCGGGGTGTCGCCGCTGGGCGTGAAAAGTGAAGTAGAAAATTGGGGTTGACAGGATGCCTGCTTAAAACTTCAACGCGTAATCAATCGTGATCGGTGCGTGATCGGAGAATTTTTCGTCTTTGTAAATGGTTGCCGCACGGGCAACTGAAGCCAATTCTTTGGTAGCCAGGTGGTAGTCCAGCCGCCAGCCGACATTCTTGGCATAGGCCTGACCGCGATTGCTCCACCAGGTGTAGGCCTCATCCGTGGCAGTGGGTTGCAGTTGCCGGTAGACGTCCACCAGGCCCGCCTGGCTTAGCAGCTTGCTCATCCAGACGCGCTCTTCAGGTAAAAACCCTGAGTTTTTCTGATTGTTTTTCCAGTTCTTCAAATCAATTTGCTGGTGCGCGATGTTGATGTCGCCGCACAAAATAAACTCGCGCCCGGTCTTGAGCTGTGCCAAATGCCGATAGAACTCTTCAAGAAAACGAAACTTGGCTTGCTGACGTTCCTCTCCGGACGATCCGCTGGGGAAATAGCAGCTGATGATGGAGCGTTTGGCGCTGGATGTATCAAAGCGCAGTTCCACATAGCGGCCTTCAGCATCAAATTCCGTCGAGCCAAAGCCGACTTGCACGTCGCTGGGTTCATGCCGCGTATAAAGGCCGACACCCGAATAGCCTTTCTTCTGGGCAAAATGAAAGTGCCCGGTGAGTTCAGCCATGACTTCAAAGCGTCCCCGCATATCATCTGCCTGCGCCTTGATTTCTTGCACACAAATACAATCCGGCTGCTGGGTGGCAAGCCAGGCTTCCAGGCCTTTGCTGCTGGCAGAGCGGATACCGTTGAGGTTGAGGCTGGCTAATTTAAACAAGGAATTCCCATGTCAGTTGGTGGTACCAGGAGTACTGCACAAGCCGCAACGCAAGATGCGTTGGCTCAGGATTTTGTACAGTTTGCGATGGATTGTGGTGCGTTGCGCTTTGGTGAATTCAAAACCAAAGCCGGCCGCATGAGCCCCTACTTCTTCAACGCCGGGCTGTTTGACGATGGTGCCAAGCTGGGGCGGCTAGCGCAATTCTATGCTCAACGCCTGCTGCAAAGCGGCATTCAATTTGACATGATTTTTGGTCCGGCCTACAAAGGAATTCCGCTCGGCGCCACACTGGCAGTTGAACTGGCGCGCCTTGGGCGCAACGTGCCTTTTGCCTACAACCGCAAAGAAAGCAAGGACCACGGCGAGGGCGGGACGCTGGTCGGCGCGACACTCAAAGGGCGGGTGCTGATTGTCGATGACGTGATGTCGGCCGGCACGGCAGCACGCGAGTCGATTGCCATCATCGAAGCGGCTGGTGCCACGCCACACGCCGTGGTGATCGCGCTGGACCGGCAGGAAAAAGCGACTGAAAAACACGGTAACACGGTGCGCGAAGTGCCCTACAGCGCGGTGCAGTTTGTACGCGAGCAACTGAATTTGCAGGTTTGTGCCATTGCCAAACTGGCTGATTTAATGCAATATCTCCAAACAAACAGCGCGGGAGGGCTGGCTGGCGACCATCAACGCGTCCTGGCTTATCGGCAGCGCTATGGCGTAGAAGAAAGTTAAACATGTTCAGATTGACAAGCTTGGCCTTGAGGCACTGGCTGACCGGCTTGTTGCTGGCGAGCCTGTCGGCTGCGACATTGACGCAGGCGCAGCCGACCCCGTCCAGCGGCACGCAGGGCATCTACACCTGCACCGATGCCAGGGGGCGTAAGCTCAACTCTGACCGGCCGATTATCGAATGCATTGACCGTGAACAAAAAGTCCTCAACCCGAGCGGCACGGTCAAGGCCAAAGTGGGGCCAAGCTTGACGGCGCAGGAACGCGCCGATCTGGAACTCAAACAAAAAGCGGAGTTGGAAGAGCGCGCTCGTCTCAATGAAGAAAAGCGGCGCGACCGGGCGCTGCTGACGCGCTACCCGAGCAAAGAGGTGCACGACAAGGAGCGCGCCCAGGCGCTGGCACAGATCGGGGTGGTGCGGCAAGCGGTGGCGCGCCGCGTGGAGGAATTGCTGCATCAACGCACCGCCGTCAATGAAGAGATGGAATTCTACAAAAAGGACCCGAACAAGGCACCGCCCTCCGTCCGCCGCCAGATCGATGAGGTAACCCAGAGCCTCGCGATACAGGCGCGTTTCATTGCTGATCAGGATGCCGAGCTCAAGCGGGTCAACGCCCGCTTTGACGAGGAGCTGGTGCGTCTGAAGCAACTTTGGGCGCTGCATTCACCCATGCCCCGCAGCCCGACCAGTCAAGCGCGCTGAGCCCGGTGCTCAGGCGCAAACCCCGGTAAATTTTGCGCGTTCAATCCAGCTTGCGGCGCAGCAGGTCACTCACCTGCTGCGGGTTGGCTTTGCCCTGGCTGCCCTTCATGATCTGACCGACCAGGGCGTTGAGTGCTTTGCTGTTGCCGGCTTTGTATTGCTCAATATTCTTCGGGTTGGCGGCCAGCACGTCATCGACTATTTTTTCCAGCGCGC
>JADGRK010000444.1 GCA_017880985.1 Rhodoferax sp.
GTGGTCCAAAGTTGCTACAGCATTGATAGCTGTTTGCGCCCTGTCAGCAAGCCCTAAAACACTTTTTATCAAATGTTCTGAGCCTTTGCCCACCAACCGCGCGACCGCAGCGCGCTCCACCTGCCGGTTTTGATACGGCGGCGGCAAATCAGCCAGCATCCGGTTCAGTGCCAGCACAAAATCGTCCAGCGTATCGACCATGGTGCCGTCCAGATCGACTATGGCGGCGTCCACATCAAACTGACCGAGCACGCGTCTCACTTGACCAGTTGATTGAGCTGGATGATCGGCATCAGCACCGCCAGCACGATCAGCATCACCACCACGCCCATGGCCACGATCAGCAGCGGCTCCAGCAGGGTGGCGAGTTGCATGGCGCGGCGCTGCACGTCAGTGCTGAGCTGCTTGGCGGCACGCCCAAGCATGGTCGGCAATTGGCCGGTCTGCTCGCCCAGGCGGGCGAACATCGCCAGCAAGCCGGGGAAGCGCTTTTTTTGCGCCAGCGCGGACGCCAGTGGTGCGCCTTCGCGCACCAGAATCAGCGCGTCGAGCGCGTCAGTTCGCATGGCGCGGTTGGAGAGTGTGTCGGCCGCCGCCTGCAAGGCTTTGAGGATCGGCACGCCAGCGGCGGAGAGCATCGCCAGCGTGCTGGCAAAACGCGCAGTGTTGTAGCTGCGCGAGAGCTTGCCCAGGATCGGCAGATTCAGCCAGGCAGCGTCAAATTTTTCACGAAACAAGGGCCTAGCCAGGGCCATACGTGCGCCAACAGCTACCAGAATAATAGCAATCAGCATCAGCCAGCCGTAGCTGCGCACAAAGCTGCTGGTGCTGATCATGATCACTGTCAACAGCGGCAGCGCGTGCTTGCTGCCGGCAAACACATGCGCCACCTGCGGCACCACATAGGTCACCAAAAACAGCACGATGACGACCGCCACCAGCGACACGATGGCCGGGTAGAGCGCGGCGCCGATCAGTTTGGCCTTGAGCGCCTGCTGCTCTTCGAGGTCGTCGGCCAGGCGCTCCAGCACCAAGCCGAGGTTGCCGCTTTGCTCGCCGGCGCCGATGACGGCAATGAAGATGCTGGAGAACTGGCGCGGATGCTGCGCCAGTGCCTTGGCGAAGGTCGAGCCACCATTGACCTCGGCGCGCAGCGTGGCCACCAGATGGTGCTCATTCTCGCGCTCGGCTTCGTCCGACAGCGAGCTTAACGCCCGCTCCAGCGGCAGGCCCGAGGACACCAGCCCGGCAAGCTGGCGCGTCCAGATGGCCAAGCCGGTGGCGTTGAAGACGCGCCGTTTGAAACGAGCGCCGGTGCCGCCTTGACCCTGCGCCTGATCGCCGGTGGCACCGACCAGCTCAACTTTCATCGGTACCAGCGTCTGCTCGCGCAACATGCCGCGCGCCGCCTTGGCCGAGTCAGCCTCGATCACACCTTTGCGGGTGAGTCCGTCGCTGCTGAGCGCTTCAAAGGAGTAGACCGGCATGACGCTACACCTTGTCATTGCGGGCTTGACCCGCAATCCATGGTTGCTGGCTGTATGGATCCCGGATCAAGTCCGGGATGACAACTCGGAAGTGGGGGATGACAACTCGGAAGTGCGGGACAACGCTCTTGATAGCACACATCTGCATTTCACTAGTCCCGGGTGACGCGCAACAACTCTTCGCGCGAGGTCAGGCCCTCTGAAACCAGGCGTTCACCATCGTCGCGCATCAGCGTCATACCGCCCTTCAGGGCGGCGGCGCGAATCTCGGCTTCGGAGGCGCGGTTGTGAATTTGGGCGCGAATGGCGTCATCGGTGACGAGCAGTTCAAAGACACCGCTGCGCCCGCTATAACCAGTTTGACCACATTCAGGGCAGCCGGCGCCGTGACAGGACCGGCACAGCTTGCGCAGCAAGCGTTGTGCCAGTACACCGAGCAGTGATGAGCTCAGCAGGAACGGCTCAACCCCCATATCGATCAAGCGTGTCACCGCACTGGCGGCATCATTGGTGTGGATGGTGGCCAGCACCAGATGGCCGGTGAGCGAGGCCTGAATGGCGATCTGAGCGGTCTCGAAGTCGCGGATTTCGCCGATGATGATGATGTCCGGGTCCTGCCTCAGAATGGCGCGCAGGGCCTTGGCAAAGGTGAGGTCGATCTTGGCATTGACCTGGGTCTGCCCGACACCGGGAAACTCATACTCGATCGGATCTTCCACCGTCATGATGTTGCTGTGACCGGCATCGAGCCGGCCCATGGCGGCATACAGCGTGGTGGTCTTGCCCGAGCCAGTCGGCCCGGTCACCAGCACAATGCCGTGCGGCTGCGTCACCAGGTGCTCGAAGCGCTTGAGCACCTCACCCTGCATGCCCAGGGCTTCCAGGCTCAGGCGACCTTCTGATTTGTCCAGCAGGCGCAGCACCGCGCGCTCACCGTGGGCACTGGGCAGGGTGCTGACGCGCACATCCACCGCGCGCGTGCCGATGCGCAGGGAGATGCGCCCGTCCTGCGGCAGACGGCGCTCGG
>JADGRK010000445.1 GCA_017880985.1 Rhodoferax sp.
CGTATGAACGAGTGGTACAAGGGCGCCCTGAAGCCTGAGTATTTCGTCATTTCGGGGCTCGGAAGACAGCTCATCAATACGTAATGCGAACAGAGCCACAAGTAAACAGTATAGTCATTTGCAAGAATGGAGTTTGTTTTTTTGAAAGGGGGAACGCCTGGTTATCATTCGCCCATGCTTCCAGGCACTGACTTTCACCTTGACACCGGCGCCTGGCGCAGTGCGCTCATGCGAGGCGTCGCCAGTTGGTGGCACATGATCCGGTTCGCGGCCATTGTTCTGGTGCTGGCGCTGTCGCCTTCGACCTACAACCGGACCCATCGCGCCGCCACGTCGCGCCATATTTACACCAGCACTTGGCAGGTTTTGCCCTGGTTCACGACGCTGGCGGCCCTGCTCAGCCTGGTGCTGATCCGCATTGTGGTGGTGACCGCATTCAACTATGGCCTGTCGCAATACGCACTGCAAATGGTGGTACGGGTGCTGGTGCTGGAACTGATCCCGCTGTCGGCGGCCCTGTTTGTTGCCCTGCGTGCCGGATTGACATTCAACGCCGGTGCGCCTGAGATCGCAGCGCAGACCAACCCAAATCCGGCCAAGCGTCTGAGCCTGGAGCAGTTGCGTCATGAACTGGTGCCACGCGTGCTGGCCAGCGCTTTTTCGGTGCTGACACTGGCCATGCTCAGCAGCGTGATTGCACTGGTGCTGGCCTACCTCACGGTTTACGGCTTGTCGCCCTGGGGCTTGCCGGGCTACACGCGGAGCGTCGGCCAGGTGTTTGACCCGGTCGTCACGCTGGGCTTTATGCTCAAATGCATTTTTTTCAGTTTGGCAGTGGCGGTGGTGCCCATGGCGGCCAGTCTGGAAGCGCCACGCCAGAGCGTGACCGGCGACGACATTGTGCAGCCCGGTGCGGTGCGCCTGTTTTTGGTACTACTATTGATCGAGGCTGCTTCCCTGGTAATCAAGTACATCTGAACGCTCTCACAACGCATGCAACCCCAACCCGAATCCCCACCCGCCATCGCCCAGGTCGAGCGCAAGGCGATCCTGCTGCTACTGCTGGTCACAACGCTGGTGCTGGGTTTTTTGCTTTATGTGATGTACGCACGCGGCGTGTTTGAGAGCACACAGCAACTGGTGCTGGTGGCCGATGATTCCGAGGGTGTCATCGTCGGCATGGATTTGACCTTTTCCGGCTTCCCGATTGGACGCGTGCAGCGCATTGAGTTGGCTGCTGACGGCAAAGCCCGGATCCTGGTTGATGTGCCGCGCAAGGATGCCCACTGGCTGCGCACATCGAGCGTTTTCACGATGGAACGCGGCATGGTGGGTGAGACCCGCATCCGCGCCTTCAGCGGCATCCTGACCGACCCGCCGCTGCCCGCCAACGCCGAACGCGGCGTGCTGCGCGGTGATACCAGCGCCGAAATTCCACGCCTGGTAGCCTCGACCCGCGCGCTGCTGGAAAACCTGGAAAACATGACCGGGCCCGAGTCCAGCATCAACACCACCCTGGGTCACCTGAAAACCGTCAGCGAGCGCTTGACCGGTCGTTACGGCGTGCTGACTGCTGCGTTGGGCAGCGAAGACAACGCCAAAAAAATCATTACCACGCTGGACCGCACCAATGCGCTGCTGACCAAAGCCGATCAGCGCATCTTTGGTGCCAAAGGTGTGATGGACAGCACCCAGGCGGCGGTGGACGGGACGCAGGCGGCAATCAGGGAACTCACCGGCATATTGACCGACGCCCGTTCCAGCCTGAAAAAAGTCGATGCGGTGCTGGCCGAGGCGCAGGCGGTGGGTGCCAATGCACGCATCGCGAGTACCGATCTGGGGGCGTTGCGCGCCGAGGTTGAGTTGAGCCTGCGCAAAGTCAGTCAGTTGGTGGATGAGGTCAACCGCAAATGGCCCTTTGCCCGTGACACGGAGATCAAGTTGCCATGACACTCGCATTGAATTGGATCGCACACTGGCCGTCAAGGGCGCGTCTGGCTTTCCTGGCAGTCATCCCGGCGCAGGCCGGGATCCAAGCCTGCACTCTGGCATGTGCCGCCGTGCTGCTAGGCGCCTGCGCCAGCAAACCGCCTGCGCCCGATTGGCAAGCCAACGCATTTGCCGCGCTCAAGGGTTTTTCATCGGCCTACCTGAGTGGCAACACGCGGCTGGCTGACTTTGAGTTTGCCCGCGCCAAATCCGAGCTTGCCAGCACCGGGCGCGCTGATTTGCTGGCGCGTGCTGAACTGACGCGCTGTGCCGTTCGCCTCGCCAGTCTGGAGTTTGACGACTGTACTGGTTATCAGCCGCTGGCTGCAGACGCGCTGCCCGAAGAGCAGGCTTATGCGGCTTTTCTGACTAACCAGTGGAGCGGCCTGGATGCGGCACTGCTGCCGGTGCAGTACCGGGCCATCGTCTTGAAGGCGACGACCAGACAAGCACCCGACTCAGGGCTCAACGGGCTGGATGCGATCAAAGACCCTTTGGCACGCCTGATCGCCGCCGGTGCGCTG
>JADGRK010000073.1 GCA_017880985.1 Rhodoferax sp.
CTGGGAGACGACAAGCCCAAATACCTGAATTCCCCTGAAACACCGGTCTTCAGCAAGGGGCGCGAGCTGTATGGCCTGTTTGAGGCCAGGGCCGCATTGCGCGAGCAGGGCTATGCGCTGGTGACCGAGGGCTACATGGATGTGGTGGCGCTGGCCCAGCTCGGTTTTCCCAACGCGGTGGCCACACTGGGTACCGCTTGCACAGCAGAGCATGTGCAAAAGCTGTTTCGTTTTACCGACTCGGTGGTTTTCAGCTTCGATGGCGACGCTGCTGGTCGGCACGCGGCGCGCAAGGCGCTCGATTGTGCCCTGCCTTTTGCCACCGACGTCCGCAGTGTCAAATTCCTCTTCTTGCCATCCGACCATGACCCGGACAGCTTCATCCGGGAATTCGGCAAAGACGCCTTTGCGCGCTACGTAAGCGAAGCAGTTCCTTTAAGTCGCTTTTTGATTGATGCCGTGCGGGAAGGCTGTGACCTCAACACGGCAGAGGGACGGGCCCACCTGGCCAGCAACGCCAGGCCCTTGTGGACGCTGCTGCCCGATGGTGCCCTCAAGCGCCAATTGCTCACCGAAATCGCTGACCTGGTGCAACTGGCCAGCCGCGAATTAACCGACCTCTGGAACCCAAAACCAGTCGGTCACAGCGGAGCAAAATCAAAACGCTATCAACTTGATAACCATTTGCCCAATAAAGACGGTGGGTATAGCCATACTTGGCCTGATAATTCCCAGATTCACGCGCACTTGGGTGGTCGCACACGGCCTGCCAGCCGGGCCGATCACGCGACCCGCCTGCTACTGGGAGACATGTCAGCGCTGGAAGGCTTGTCGGCCGAAGACCATGCCATGCTGTGCGAACTACCGGCGCCACATGGCCCCCTGTTTGTCTGGCTGGAAAGCCAACTGCATGAACACGGCCCGCAACCCTGGGTCGCCTTGCGCGCTGGCCTGCGTGGGCACGAGGGCGAAGAACTCGCCATTCGACTCATGGCGGGCTACGAGCTGGGCGAGGCTGACGAAACCGATGAATCCGCCAGCGAATTGCGCAACCTGCTCAACCGCATGCTGGTCGATCGGCTGATAGTTCAGGAAACCGAAGCCCTCCAGGCGGCCAAGGCCGACCCGAGCGCCCTGCTACGCTACCGAGAGTTCTACACTCGGCGACGAGCACTTCAATCGACGCCTTTACAGGCTGACTGACACGATTTGGCACGGCATTAGCTGAAATGGCGATCGTTGAAATTGATTTGTGGCTAATTTGAGGTATAATAATAAGTTAAGTGTCAGCAAGAGCGACAGCAGCACCTCCGGGCCCAGCCAAACGATGACAACGTTCACAACCGGCTACCCTACCGCAAGGACTGCACACCAAATGTTCGCCCTCACATCTTGCCATTAGAGATCTTTTTCTCCCGCCATGCCAACTGCGCCGGTCGTTTAGTGCGCCTGCTCATTCCGTCTGTTTTTTTGAAAATCCGAGGTTCACATGCCCGCTCAAAAGTCCAAGAAGCCTGTCCAGTCCGCTGCAAAGCCCGCCACCAAGGTTGCGGTTAAACCGGCTACCAAGCCCACGCTGCCGAAGTCCGTGGTCAAAGTGAGCGCAAAGGCCGCTACAACCGAAACCAAATTGAGAGTCAAAACAGTGCCCGCATCCAAGTCTCCCGCCAAAGCACCCCTGCCTGAATTGAAAAAAACACCCGCCCACACAATGGCTGCCGAAATGCCAGCCAAGAAAAGACCGGGGAGGCCCCCGAAAGCGGCCGCTGCCGAATCCGAGCCATTGCCAACCAGCGACGCCAAGCGTGGCCGCAAGGCCAAAAATGGGCCCGGGTCGGCCGCTGCCAGCGACATCGACCTGTCTGAGATCGAAGCCGACCTGGTGGGCGAGCCGGTTGTCACTGGCGAAAAGGTCAAACCACTGCGCATGAAAATCAGCAAGGCCAAAGAGCGCGCGCTGATGAAAGAGTTTGGCCTGGACGAAACCATTTTGTCCGAAGAAGACCTGGTCAAGCGCCGTCTGCGCCTGAAGGCTCTGATCAAACTGGGCAAGACCCGTGGTTACCTGACACATGGCGAGATTTCCGACCACCTGCCCGACAAACTGGTGGACGCCGAGACGCTTGAGGTCGTGATTTCGATGCTCAACGACATGGGCGTGGCCGTCTATGAGCAAACGCCAGACGCCGAGACGCTGCTGCTCAACAACAATGTCTCGACCGCTGCCACCGAAGAAGAGGCAGAAGAAGAAGCCGAAGCGGCGCTGTCCACCGTGGACAGTGAGTTCGGCCGCACCACCGACCCGGTTCGCATGTACATGCGCGAAATGGGCACCGTCGAGCTGCTCACGCGCGAGGGCGAAATTGAAATTGCCAAGCGCATCGAAGGCGGTTTGATGGCCATGATGGAAGCCATCTCTGCTTCGCCTGCCACGATTGCCGAGATCCTGCGATTGGGTGAGGAAATCCGCGAGGGCAAGATCGTCATCACCACGGTAGTCGATGGTTTCTCCAACCCCAATGAAGCCGATGACTACGTCGCTGAGGAAGATTTTGACGAGTTCGACGCAGCCGATGATGACGACGGCAAAGGTGGCTCCAAGGCGTTGACAAAAAAACTGGAAGAACTCAAACGCGATGCGCTCGGTCGCTTCGACAGACTGCGAGAGCTGTTTGAAAAAATTCATAGCATCTATGACAAGGAGGGTTACGGCACACCCAGCTACGTCAAGACGCAAAAGTTGTTGAGCGAAGAGCTCATGTCAATCCGATTTACTGCCAAAACCATCGAGAAACTTTGCGACCTGGTCCGCTCCCAAGTGGACGATATCCGCAAGAAGGAACGCGAACTGCGTCGCATCCTGGTGGACAAATGCGGCTACCCGCAAGAACACTTCATCACCGACTTCAGTGGGCGGGACAAGCATGGCAACAAGGTCGCCAGCCAGTTGTTGAACCTGAAATGGATCGAGAAGCAGGCTTCTGCCAGCAAGCCCTGGAGCGCCATCATGGGGCGCAATATTCCGCCGGTGCAGGACCTGCAACAAAGGCTCACTGATCTGCAAGCCCGCGTGGTCGTGCCGCTGGATCAGCTCAAAGGCATCAACAAGAGGATGAACGAGGGCGAATCGTCATCGCGGGCGGCGAAAAAAGAGATGATCGAGGCCAACTTGCGACTGGTGATCTCGATCGCCAAGAAGTACACCAACCGCGGCCTGCAATTCCTGGACCTGATCCAGGAAGGCAACATCGGCCTGATGAAAGCGGTGGACAAATTTGAATACCGCCGTGGCTACAAATTCTCGACTTACGCGACCTGGTGGATTCGTCAGGCCATCACGCGCAGTATTGCCGATCAAGCCCGCACCATCCGCATTCCGGTGCACATGATCGAAACCATCAACAAGATGAACCGCATCAGTCGCCAGCACCTGCAGGAATTTGGCTATGAGCCCGACGCCAGTGTGCTAGCCGAGCGGATGGAAATTCCGGAAGACAAGATCCGCAAGATCATGAAGATCGCCAAAGAGCCGATCTCGATGGAAACACCGATCGGTGACGATGACGACTCCCACCTGGGTGATTTCATTGAAGACAGCGCCAACACCGCGCCAATGGAGGCCGCCATGCAGGCCGGCCTGCGCGACGTGGTCAAAGACATCCTGGACAGCCTCACGCCGCGCGAAGCCAAGGTGCTGCGCATGCGCTTTGGCATCGAGATGACCAGCGATCACACGCTGGAAGAAGTCGGCAAGCAGTTTGACGTGACGCGCGAGCGCATTCGTCAGATCGAAGCCAAGGCGCTGCGCAAGCTCAAGCACCCCTCACGCTCGGACAAACTGCGCAGCTTCACCGACAACTTGTAGACGTCAGAAAAAAGCCCCGCAGCACTCAGTCTGACGGGGCATTTTTTGGTGAAACTGGCGGAAACGGAGGGATTCGAACCCTCGATGAGGCTCTACACCCCATACTCCCTTAGCAGGGGAGCACCTTCGGCCACTCGGTCACGTTTCCGGAAACAGGCAGGATTATCTCACGAGTCTCGCCGGTCGGTTCAAACTGGCGCCTGCTCCAATTCAAAAGCCTTGTGCAGAGCGCGCACGGCCAGCTCCATGTATTTTTCATCAATCACAACCGAGGTTTTGATCTCCGATGTTGAGATCATCTGGATGTTGATGCCTTCTTCGCTCAAGACCCGGAACATTTTGCTGGCAACCCCAACATGGCTGCGCATCCCGATGCCCACAATCGACACTTTGCAGATCTTGGTGTCGCCCACCACCTCTTGTGCACCCAGGCTGGGGAGCACTTTCTCACGCAACAAATCCATGGTTTTGGCGTATTCGCCGCGGTTGACGGTGAAACTGAAATCGGTTTTGCCGTCTTTGCTGATGTTCTGGATGATGACATCGACTTCGATGTTGGCAGCCGCTACCGCACCCAGAATCTGGTAGGCAATGCCAGGTTTGTCGGGCACACCCAGCACTGAGATTTTGGCCTCGTCGCGGCTAAACGCGATGCCCGAAACAATAGCTTGCTCCATGTGTTCGTCTTCCTCAAAAGTAATCAGGGTGCCCGACGTGGCTTCCTCGTTGATGTCAATGTCCCATGGGGTGAAACTGCTCAAGACACGCAGCTTGACCTTGTATTTGCCGGCAAATTCAACCGAGCGGATTTGCAGCACCTTGGAGCCCAAGGAGGCCATCTCCAGCATCTCCTCGAAGCTGACCGTGCGCAGGCGGCGCGCTTCGGGCACAACGCGCGGGTCAGTGGTATAGACGCCATCGACATCGGTATAAATCAGGCATTCGTCCGCCTTCATTGCGGCCGCCACAGCCACCGCCGAAGTATCCGAGCCACCGCGGCCCAATGTGGTGATGTTGCCAAACTCGTCGAGCCCTTGAAAACCGGTGACGATCACCACCTTGCCGGCATTCAGGTCGGCACGGACGCGAGCATCATCGATTGATTCAATCCGCGCTTTGGTGTAGGCACTGTCGGTGCGGATCGGGACTTGCCAACCGGCGTAACTGACCGACTCCAGGCCCTCGGCCTGGAGCGCAATGGCGAGCAAGGCACTCGATGCCTGCTCGCCGGTGGCGGCCAGCATATCGAGCTCACGGCTATAAGCATCGGTGGTCTTGGCGGGTGCCAACTCTTTGGCCAGACCCAGCAAGCGGTTAGTCTCACCGCTCATGGCGGACGGGACGACCACCATCTGGTGGCCAGCGCGCGCCCATTTGGCGACGCGTTTGGCGACATTTCGAATGCGCTCAGTCGAGCCCATCGAGGTGCCGCCATATTTGTGAACAATCAATGTCATTGGTCGTGTTTTTATTAATTCAAAGCCGGCGGATTGTACCAATGCAATTCGGCACCCCGGCGCTCCGCAACGCCAGTGCCGACCTTGATGCGGATTTTGTGTCCCCGTGTGGTGCAGGCCGCAAGCTGGTCAAGCAACTCCGCCAGTTGCGCCGCGCTTGGAATCACCTCGTAAGCGCAGTTGAGCCAGTATCGCAGCAGATTGGCCTGGCGCACTCGACTCAGGCCCTGGAGTCTCTTGATCACAGGCGGCGATCCCACCAACAGCAGGTCTTGCGCGGCCACCTCCAGCAATACCGCCTGGGCCTGCCCCGCGTGCGCGGCGCTGCGGGCAAAGGTATCGCGAAATTGCGGAAAAGTGGCCTCCAGCGCTGGCAACAGCCGGGCCCGGATGCGGTTGCGGGTGAACTGCTGGTCAGCATTGCTCGGGTCTTCGATCCAGCCAACCCCACGCTGTGCGAGCCAACTCCGGATGTCTGCCGAGCGCACCGCCAGCAGCGGCCGGTGGTAGCTGAGCCCTGCGCGCTGCCAGGTGGCTGGCATGGCGCTCAAGCCCGGCAGACCACTGCCCCGGCTCAGGGCCAACAAAAGCGTCTCAATCTGATCGTCAGCGTGTTGCGCAACTGCTATATTTTTAATAGCTGCTTGTGCATATTCATCAAGCGCTACAGCCTCAAAAGCCTTATAACGAGCACGCCGTGCCGCAGCCTCCGGACTCTGACCTGGTGTATGACGGCCATCGACCCTTTTCAGCCGCAGTGGCACGCCAAGCTGTGTACAAAAAGCCTGGCAATGCCGCTCGAAATCATCGGCCGCAACCTGCAGACCATGGTGAATGTGAATCGCATGAACCTGACCCGGCCATTTTTCAGCGCAGGCCAGCAGCAACGCGGTGGAATCAGCGCCGCCACTGAATGCCACCGCCAGCGGCAAGCCTGGAGCGAAGGCAGCAATGGCGTGGGTCAGCGTCGTCGTCACACCTTACCTGCCACGATGCTGTCGGCTCGCAGGCTACCTGGCCGAGGCCTTGGTGTCAGTAAACCGGCCGTAGCTTTGCAGGCGTTCATAGCGACGTTCGAGCAGATCTTTGACCTTAAGGTCGGCAACCTGACGGAAAGCATCATTGAGGGCGCGTTTTAAAAAAACCGCCATTTGCTTGTAGTCGCGGTGCGCCCCTCCGACCGGCTCGTTGACGATCTTGTCAATCACACCCAACGCTTTGAGGCGGTGTGCCGTAATGCCCAGCGCATCGGCGGCCTCTTGCGCCTTGTCCGACGTTTTCCAGAGAATGGAGGCGCAGCCTTCCGGACTGATCACCGAGTAAATCGAATACTGCAGCATCAGCACCTGATCCCCAATCGAAATCGCCAACGCACCACCCGACCCTCCCTCACCGATGATGGTGGTGATGATCGGCACTTCGAGCTGCGCCATCTCGAAGATATTGCGCCCGATCGCCTCGGACTGGCCCCGCTCTTCGGCGTCAATGCCAGGAAAAGCGCCGGGGGTATCGACAAAAGTAAACAGCGGCAACTTGAATTTTTCAGCAGTCTTCATGAGCCGTAGCGCCTTGCGATAACCCTCGGGCTTGCTCATGCCAAAATTACGCAGACCACGCTCCTTGGTGTCGCGCCCTTTTTGCTGGCCCAGCACCATGCAAGGCGTGCCGTTAAAACGCGCCAGTCCACCCACGACGCTCAGATCGTCGGCAAAATGCCGGTCCCCATGCAGCTCCACAAAGTGGGTGAAAATTTCGTTGACGTAATCCAGCGTGTAGGGACGCTCCGCATGACGGGCAATTTTGGTTATCTGCCAGGGTGTCAGGTCACTGTAAATATCTTTGGTAAGTTGCTGGCTTTTTTTGGCCAACTGATCAATCTCGGCCGAAATATCAACCGCCGATTCAGTTTGCACGTAGCGCAACTCTTCAATCTTGTTTTCAAGCTCGGCAATCGGACGCTCGAAATCGAGAAATGTTTTCCTGGTCACAAAATGCTCCTAATCGGTTGGGGACAGAGCTTGTTCACTGCGCGTAACTCTTGGTCTGTCCCGCAAATTCTCAATATTTCACCGGCAGCGGATCCAGCGAGCGCCAAATATACCAAGTTGCCACGCTGCAATAAGGTGCCCACGCCGCCGCCACTTCGCGGGCATCACTTCGACTCACAACGTCACCTGAAAAATAACATTTGCTGATGCCATTGATCAGTCCCACATCATCGAGCGGCAAGACGTTCGGGCGCATCAGGTGAAAGATCAAAAACATCTCAGCCGTCCAGCGGCCGATGCCACGAATGGCGGTTAACTCGCTGATGATGGCGTCATCGTCCATCGACTCCCATTCCTTGATATGCACCGCGCCGGCATCAAAGTGCAAGGCCAGATCGACCAGGTACTCGACCTTGCGCACACTCAAGCCAGCAGCACGCATGTCGTCCACCTTGAGCTTGAGTACATTGGCGGCGGTGATCTTCTTTGGCAGCAGCGCAAAGCGGTCCCACACCGTCTGCGCCGCTTTAACCGAGATTTGTTGCCCGACCACACTGCGTGCCAGCGTAACAAAAGCATCGCCCCGACTTTGCAGGCGCGCGTCATCAAACTTGGGAATGAGGCGCTTCATGACCCGGTCTTTCTTGATCAGGTGTTTGCAGGCATCTTCCCAGTAGGGTGGCGTCGGCACCACCGTCGCTATCCTTTCAATAGCTGCCATCACACTGCTTTCTGGGCCTGGAGGCCAAAATGACTGGAAAAATCATCGCGCAGTTTCCCAGCTGGTGCCGCTGGCTGAATCTTTGAGAACAATACCCTGGACCAGAAGCTGCTGGCGAATGCGATCCGCCTCGGCAAAATTCCTGGCCAACTTGGCCGCAGCCCGCTGCGCAATCAGGACCGTGACGGACGCTTCATCAAGCGTCGCACCGGCCTGCAAAAACAGCTTCGGATCGCCTTGCAGCAGGCCAAGACAGCCACCCAGCGCTTTAAGCAATCCTGCCAATTCAGCGGACTGGGTCCGATTGACTTCGCTGGCAAGATCAAACAACACTGCCACCGCCTCGGGCGTACCAAAGTCTTCATCCATGGCCGCCTTGAAGCGCGCCGCATAAGGCTGATTCCAGTCGATACCTATCGCCGCCGGCGGCACCAAATCCAGCGCCGTATAAATCCGTTTGAGTGAGTTCCGCGCATCATCCAGGTGGACATCGCTGTAATTCAAACTCGTTCGATAGTGAGTGCGAACCAGGAAAAACCGCACGGTCTGCGGGTCATACTTGGCCAATACTTCGCGAATGGTGAAGAAATTGCCGAGACTCTTGGACATTTTTTCGTTGTCCAGTTGAACCATCGCGTTATGCATCCATAGCCTGGCCAATGGTTTGCCTGTGGCTCCTTCGCTTTGTGCAATTTCATTTTCATGGTGCGGAAACTGCAGGTCGACGCCACCGCCATGGATATCAAAGCTGTCGCCCAGTGTTTGGCAACTCATGGCTGAACATTCAATGTGCCAGCCAGGGCGACCTATTCCATAGTCGTGACCCAATGCGGCACTGTTCCATTTGGCGTCCTCCGGCTCATCTGCCTTGGCAGCTTTCCAGAGCACAAAATCCAGTGGATCATCCTTGCCATCGAGCACCGCCACGCGCTCGCCAGCACGCAAATCGTCAAGCGACTTGCCCGATAGCCTGCCGTAGCCGGGGAACTTTCGCACCGCATAGTTGACGTCACCACTGGAAGACTTGTAGGCCAGGCCTTTGGCTTCAAGCTGACTGATCAGGCCCAACATCTGCGGCACATAGTCGGTGGCACGCGGCTCCAGCGTGCGTGGCTCGATGCCCAGCTTGCCAATATCACGGTGCATCACTGCAATCATCTCGTCCGTCAAGGAACGAATGGTGATGCCCCGCTCCACCGCTCGCTTGATGATCTTGTCGT
>JADGRK010000074.1 GCA_017880985.1 Rhodoferax sp.
AAGCGCGTCTGCTTGAAACGGCACCACGCGTCGCGCAAAAACCAGTTGAGTGCCTGCAAGCGGGTCCGTTCGACGAGCGCCAAGGGGCGTTGCTGCGGCAGGCGCTGGAGAGGTCAAATTTACCTGCGGACGCGTGGGTTCTGGAGACCAAAATGACGCCGGCACGCTGGATTGTCTACCTGGGCAAATATGCCAACGCTGAGGCATTGGCCAAGAAACGTGCCGAACTGACCTCATTGAAGCTAAAATTTCAGCCGCTGGGTAACCCAGCGCTGGAGCCCGGGCTGTCAGTGGGCGGGTTTGAGACGCAGGCTGGCGCCAATGCCGCGCTTGAGACCTTGGTGCGACGCGGCGTGGGCACGGCGCGGGTGGTGCAGGAGCAAGCCGAAGTGCGCCGCGTCTTGCTGCGCGTGCCCGCTGCCGATGACAGTTTAAGAAACCGTTTGAATGAGTTGAAACCGGCGTTGGCAGACCAGGCGTTAAGCCCCTGCCAATAAGCTCGCGCTGGCGCCTCAGGCCAGCGTCATGGTCAAGCTGGATTCGGCAAAAAACCGTACGCTAAAGCGAGCCCCAGGCGGGCTCTGGCCGGGCTGGGTGTCCGCCAGACTGACCGTGGCGTTATGTTGCTGGGCGATTTCCATCACGATCGGCAGCCCTAGCCCGGTGCCATCGGCCTCGGTTCCCAATGCGCGGTAAAAGGGCTGAAAAATCAATTCCCGCTCGACCTCCGGCACGCCCGGTCCGGAGTCTTCCACCTGCAGCACCAGCGTCTTGCCAAAAGAGTCAATCAGCACGCGCGCCGTGATCACGCCAGGTTGATCCAGGCTCGAGGGCGTGTAATTGATGGCGTTATCCACCAGGTTTCGAATCAACTCCTTGAGCAGGGTCGGATTACCCGCCAGCTGACCGCCTTGCGCGCCCGGCTGGGTGCCTTCATAACCCAGGTCGATATGGTTTTCGATCGCCCGTGGCACACAATCGCGTACCACGGCCATGGTCAGTTCTGCCAAGTCGCAGCTATGGCGCGGCATCGTGGCGCTACTGCTTTCGGCCCGAGCCAGCGCCAGCAACTGATTCACGCTATGAGTGGCACGAACGCTGGCGCGGCCAATTTGGCGCAGCGATTGTTTCAGTTCCTCGGCACTGGCGCCCTCGCGCTGCGCCAGGTCGGCTTGCATGCGCAAACCGGCCAATGGAGTTTTGAGTTGATGCGCTGCATCGGCCAAAAAACGTTTTTGAGTGGCGATGGATTCTTTCAACCGCATCAAGAGATCATTGACCGAATACACCAGGGGTGCCACTTCAAGCGGGACGACTCGCGCATCAATCGGGCTCATGTCATCGGGTTTTCGGGCCCGTATGTGCTCTTCGAGTTGGTTCAGGGGTTTAATGGCTTGCACCAGGGCCAGCCATACCAGCAACACCGCCATCGGCAGGATCACAAACTGAGGCAGCATGACACCTTTGACAATCTCGGTGGCCAGCATCGATCGTTTTTCTATGGTTTCAGCCACTTGCACCAGCGCGGGCCTGGCACCGGGTAGTTCCAGCTTGACCCAGGTGTAGGCAATCCGGACGCCAATGTCGTGAACTTCACCGTCGCGCAGACGAACCTCGCCGACAAGGACTTTTTCGCCTGCCGGCGGCAACGGCAGATCGGGCTCGCCACTGAGGTGCTCCCCGCGCGCACCCAGCACCTGGTAATAAACCGTGTCGGCGTCATCGGCACGCAAAATTTCCCGGGCCGACTGGGGCAGGTTGAACTGCACCCGGTTACGGCTCACCGTGATCAACTGCGCCAGCGCCGCGACGTTGTAGCCCAGCGCCCTGTCATAGGGCTTGGCGGCAATATCCTGCGCAATTAACCAGGTTAGCACCAGACTGAGGGGCCACAACAGCAGTAGCGGCGTCAGCATCCAGTCCAGTATTTCACCAAACAGGGAGCGCTGTTCGCGGTGGAAGATATTCACGGCGTGGTGGTCATATCAGCGGCTGCGCAGCACGAGCGGAATCGGCTCGCGCCGGCCCCCGGGGCAGTGGCAAGCGTGGGGGCATATAGGCTTAATTGGGTATTTTTTCCAGGCAGTAGCCCAGACCACGCACGGTGGCGATTCGGATCGGTCCCTTCTCTATCTTTTTGCGCAAGCGGTGGATATAGACCTCAATCGCATTGTTGCTCACCTCTTCGCCCCACTCGCAAAGGCGCTCCACCAGCTGGTCTTTGCTGACCAGGCGTCCGGAGCGCTGCAGCAGCACTTCAAGCAAACCGAGTTCGCGCGCTGACAGCTCCACCATCACGCCGTCAATGGTGGCGACGCGCCCTGACTGGTCATAAATCAGTGGCCCATGCTTGATGGTGCTGCTGGCTGAACCCATGCCGCGCCGACTCAAGGCGCGCACACGCGCTTCGAGTTCCTGCAAACTGAAAGGCTTGGCCATGTAATCGTCGGCACCGTAGTCCAGCCCTTTGACCCGTTCCTCCACGCCGTCGGCGGCCGTCAGGATTAACACCGGCAAGGTAGAGCCCCGGGCGCGCAATCGTTTCAGGACTTCGAGCCCATGCATCCTGGGCAATCCCAAGTCCAGAATCAATAGATCAAATTCGGTATTGGTCATGAGGGCGGCATCGGCCTCGGTACCGTTCGCGACATGGTCCACGGCGGCGCCCGAACTGCGCAGGGTTCGCAGCAGGCCATCGGCCATGACCTGGTCGTCTTCGGCAATCAGAATTCGCATGTCTGTCTCCTTCTTATGGGTGCTGGCCTGACGCTGGCATTTATTTTGTCAGACTATTGTCAGGCTATTCTAGGCATCCGACTGAAAACAGCCCTTTTTTGCCGCATCAAGGCCGGCCTCATGCGGCATACGCTTCCAGTCCAAGGGCGATCACGGTCGCAACTTCGGTTCCGACTGCCGTGCAGAGCTCTGCTTCGGCTTGCGCCACGGCTTGTTGAAACGCTTGCAGCCAAATCAAGCCGACGGGTGTAAACACAATTCGCCTGGAGCGCGCATCACGCGGATCTGGCAACCGGGTCACCAAGCCCCAAGCCTCACATTCCCCGACCAGTTTGCCCATTGCCTGCTTGCTTATGTTGGCGCTCTGCGCCAGGTCAGTCAAACGTGAGCCATCGCGTGCCAGATGCCGCGTAATATGGGTGTGGGAGGCGCTCAAATGCCCGCGCGCGGCCAGATTGGACAAGGCCAATGGAACGTCTTCATTTTGAGCCATCAGCGACAGTACACGCGCGTCAAACTTTTGCAGGGCCAGATTCAGCCAGTGCCCCAAATGCGATTGCCGCCAACGATCACTTTGCATGTGTTCAGTTTCAAGTGCTTTGACCATAGTGAAAATAGTAAGCTAAATTGACTAAAAAAACTATTTACAGATTTATATAGGTCAAGATAAACTACTGTTTAAGCATCCAGCCTGTTATTAAAGTCAGATGATGCAGTCAACCTGACCCAGATCCACCCTAACTTAACCAGTTGAAACTTAAGGAGAATTTCATGGACGCAACCGTAGTCACCGCCGCCGTCAAGGCACCCACCCCCGTCAATGCCGAAAAAGCCAAAGCCCTGCAAGTAGCGCTGGCCCAAATCGAAAAACAGTTTGGCAAAGGCACCATCATGCGCCTCGGTGAAGGCGAGGTGATTGAAGACATTCAAGTGGTGTCCACCGGTTCGCTCGGGTTGGACATTGCTTTGGGCGTTGGCGGACTGCCACGCGGCCGGGTGGTCGAGATTTATGGCCCCGAGTCCTCCGGCAAGACCACGCTAACCCTGCAGGTGATTGCCGAGATGCAAAAAACCGGCGGCCAGTGCGCGTTTGTAGATGCCGAGCACGCGCTTGATATCCAGTACGCACAAAACCTCGGCGTCAACCTGCAAGACCTGCTGATCAGCCAGCCCGACACCGGCGAGCAAGCGCTGGAAATTGTCGATAGCCTGGTGCGCTCGGGCGCAGTCGATCTGATCGTGATCGATTCGGTGGCGGCCCTGACGCCAAAGGCCGAACTGGAAGGTGAAATGGGCGACTCGCTGCCGGGCTTGCAGGCCAGGTTGATGAGCCAGGCGCTGCGCAAGCTCACCGCCCACATCAAGAAAACCAATTGCATGGTCATCTTTATCAATCAGATTCGTATGAAGATTGGCGTCATGTTTGGTTCGCCCGAGACCACCACCGGCGGCAACGCGCTAAAGTTTTACGCCTCGGTGCGGCTCGATATCCGGCGCACCGGAACCATCAAAAAAGGCGATGTGGCGATTGGCAATGAAACCAAGGTCAAGGTTGTCAAAAACAAGGTAGCACCACCGTTCAAGACGGCTGAATTTGACATTTTGTTCGGCGAGGGCATCAGCCGCCAGGGCGAGATCATCGATATGGGCGTGAATGCCAATATTCTCGACAAGTCAGGCGCCTGGTACGCCTACAACGGCGAAAAAATCGGCCAGGGTCGCGACAACGCGCGTGACTTCCTGCGCGAAAACCCGGCCTTGTCGAACGAGATCGAAAACAAGGTGCGCGCTTCGCTCGGCATCCCCTTGCTGGCAGGCACGGCCGAGACCGAAATCAAACTCAAACCTTCAAAGAAAATGGTCGACTAGCCCTTGTGCAGCCTTCACAAGCAGCTATTAATAATATAGCAACATAGCGTCTGCGACGATCAATATCATTTCTTGATGGAACACAGGGTGTCATTCACAGAGCCGTCCCTCAAGGGCCGCGCCCTGCGGCTGCTTGGCCGTCGCGAGCATTCGCGCGCTGAACTTGAGCAGAAGCTCAAGCGCTTTGAGGAACAGCCGGGCGCGCTGGAGCGCACGCTCGATGAGCTGCAAGCCAAAGGCTTTATCGACGAGCAGCGCGTGATCGAATCGGTGCTGCACCGGCGCGCCGCCAAACTGGGCTTGGCGCGCATCAAACAGGAGCTGCAAGCCAAAGGCCTGGATCCACGGGCCGTCACCGAGGCCCTGGCGGGCTTGCAGACCAGCGAGCGCGCGCGGGCGCTGGAGGTCTGGCGAAAAAAATTTGGTGAACCAGCCGCGACCCCGCAGGACGCCGCTAAACAAATGCGGTTTCTGGCCTCACGCGGGTTTGGCGGCGACGTTATCCGGCGGGTGGTAATGGGCGCTTTTGGGGATGGGGGCAGCGACTCTTGAGGCTGTGATTACGGAGTCCCAAGCCTGTCGTCGCGAAATGCCCTGGTCGTCATTGCGGACTCGATCCGCAATCCATGGATCCCGGGTCAAGCCCGGGATGACAGGCTCGCCCTCAAAGCCCCAGCATGAGTTTCAGGTTTTGCACTGCGGCACCGCTTGCGCCTTTGCCCAGATTATCCAGCCGCGCCACCAGCACGGCGTGGTGAAAGTCATCATCTGGGCCCTGGTTGGCGAACACGCGCAGTTCCATCCTGTTGGTGTTAGCGAGCGCCAGCGGATCGAGTTTGTGATCGGGTGTGGCATCTTGCACGCTGACCCATTCACATCCCGCGTAGTGGTTGACCAGCGCGTCGTGCAAATCTTGCGCGCCGGGACGACCCGGCAGCAGGTCCAGATGCAGCGGAACTTGCACCAGCATGCCCTGTCTGAAGTTGCCAACCGAGGGGATGAATAGGGGCCGACGCACCAGCCCCGTGTACTTCATGATCTCCGGGATGTGCTTGTGTTTCAAACCCAATCCGTAGAGCTCAAATGCCGGTGCCGCTCCTTTTTCATAAGCCTCGATCATCGAGCGGCCGCCACCCGAATAGCCGCTGATGGCAGGCAGGCAAACCGGAAAATCTCTCGGAATCAGCCCCGCATCCAGCAGCGGGCGAAGTAGGGCAATGGCGCCGGTGGCATAGCAGCCCGGATTGGCCACACGGCGCGCCTGGGCCACCGCTTCCTGCTGTCCCGGGACCAGTTCCGGAAAGCCAAAAACCCATCCTGGCGCGGTGCGGTGGGCCGTGGAGGCATCAATAATTCTGGGGCCCAAGTGGCCGCTGGCTCTGGCAGCATCTTCGATCATGGCGACCGACTCAATGGCCGCTTCGTCATGCAGACAAAGAACCACCAACTCAGCCTGGGCCATCACCGCACGCTTGGCGTCAGCATCCTTGCGTAACTCGGGCGCGATGCTGAGCAACTCAATGTCCGGCATGGCTTGCAGGCGCTCGCGGATTTGCAGGCCGGTAGTGCCGGCTTCCCCATCAATAAATATCTTGTGCATGGTCGAGATCCGTTCTGGCGCTAAAAGCGTCACCTGTCAGTTTGACTAAAAGTTGGTGCGTTGCAACATGATACAGTTCGACGCGGCGTTACAAAGTACCTGCCGCAAAGCAGCCCTGTTTTGTGGCCGGATGATGATTATCCCTTCCTGAAACCTTGCGGAACAGACCACAGCTTGCGCGTCGCCAAGCCGACTCTGTCCTCAACTTGGCGTGGAAAATGGCGGAACAGACCCTCAGCGCTGTCCCCGACTAATTAGGAAATTTCTATGAAAATTCACGAATACCAAGGCAAGGACATCTTGCGTCAATTTGGCATACCGGTGCCGCGCGGCATTTCTGCCTTCACGGTTCAGGAGGCGGTGGAAGCGGCCCAAAAACTCGGCGGCCCGGTCTGGGTGGTCAAGGCGCAGATCCATGCCGGTGGCCGAGGCAAAGGTGGCGGCGTCAAGTTGGCGCGCTCGATTGACGAAGTGAAAAAGCTCGCCGGTGAAATTCTGGGCATGCAGCTCATCACCCATCAAACTGGTCCCGAAGGTCAAAAAGTCCGCCGCCTGCTGATTGAAGATGGCGCCGACATCAAAAAAGAATATTACCTGTCAGCAGTGACCGACCGCGCTTCGCAGCGTGTAGCGCTCATGGCTTCGAGCGAGGGCGGCATGAACATCGAAGAAGTGGCGCACAGCAGCCCGGAAAAAATCATCAAGGTATTTGTCGATCCGGCCACCGGCCTGACTGCCGCGCAAGCCAAAGAGTTGGCTGACGGCATTGGCGTACCGGCTCGCTCTACCGCGCAATGTGTCGATGTCATGCATAAACTGTACAAGGTATACATGGACACCGACGCTTCGCTGGTCGAGATCAACCCCCTGATTCTGGAAGGCAATGGCCACATCAAAGCACTCGATGCCAAGTTCAACTTTGACGACAACGCGCTTTATCGTCACCCTGAAATTGTGGCTTGCCGAGACCTTGACGAAGAAGATCCGGCCGAGATCGAAGCCAGCAAATTTGACCTGGCCTACATCAGCCTGGACGGCAACATTGGCTGCCTGGTCAATGGTGCCGGTCTGGCGATGGCCACCATGGACACCATCAAGCTGTTTGGCGCGGAACCAGCCAACTTTCTGGACGTGGGCGGCGGCGCCACGCCGGAGAAGGTTACGGAAGCCTTCAAGATCATGCTGAAAAATCCCAAGGTCAGGGTGATTTTGGTCAATATTTTTGGCGGCATCATGAAGTGCGACACGATCGCAGCGGGCATCGTTGCAGCTTGCAAGGCAGTCAACCTGAGCGTACCGCTGGTGGTACGCATGAAGGGCACCAACGAAGAACTGGGTAAAAAATTACTGGCCGACTCCGGCCTGCCCATCATCAGTGCCGACACCATGGCCGATGCCGCTCAAAAAGCGGTGGCAGCGGCAGCGTGAAACTTTGCGGGACAGACCGCAGCTAAGCGAAGCGAGCCAGCTCTGTCCCCAACTGATTAGAAAGTGAATTATGTCAATCCTCATCAATAAAGATACCAAAGTCATCACCCAGGGCATCACCGGCAAGACCGGTCAATTCCATACTGAAAAGTGCCAGGAATACGCCAATGGCAAAAACTGTTTCGTCGCCGGAGTGAACCCCAAAAAGGCCGGCGAAAAGATTTTTGACATTCCAATTTTCGCCTCCGTCAAGGAAGCCGCCAGCCAGACCGGTGCCACCGTGTCGGTCATTTACGTACCACCTGCCGGCGCGGCAGCCGCGATCTGGGAAGCCGTTGAGGCGGATCTGGATCTGGCCATCTGCATCACTGAAGGCATCCCGATCCGTGACATGCTGGAAGTGCGTAACAAAATGCGCGCCAAGGTCGCTGCCGGCGGCAAGGAGACTTTGCTGCTTGGACCCAACTGCCCGGGCTTGATCACACCGGACGAAATCAAGATCGGCATCATGCCCGGCCATATTCACCGCAAGGGCCGCATCGGCGTGGTCAGCCGTTCCGGCACGCTAACCTATGAAGCGGTGGCGCAGGTGACTGAAATTGGGCTCGGCCAGTCCACCGCCGTGGGCATCGGTGGCGATCCGATCAATGGCTTGAAGCACATCGACATCATGCGTTTGTTTAACGAAGACCCCGACACCGACGCTGTCATCATGATTGGTGAAATCGGTGGCCCCGACGAGGCCGAAGCGGCGCGCTGGTGCAAAGCCAACATGAAGAAGCCGATTGTTGGTTTCATCGCGGGTGTTACCGCGCCGGCCGGCAAGCGCATGGGGCACGCCGGTGCCTTGATCTCTGGCGGTGGCGACACGGCCGAGGCCAAACTGGCGGTGATGGAAGAATGTGGCTTCAAAGTTACACGCAATCCATCTGAAATGGCCAAGTTGTTAAAGGCTATGCTGTAACGCCACGAACTGGTTTGCGGTCAAGGGCTGCTACATTTCTCGATAAACAAGCAGGAGGCGCTCCGAACATTTTGTTTTGAGCGCTTCTTGCATTTGTACCGCAGGAGATTTTGGATGGACTTGCTTCAAAGTGTGGATTTCTGGATTGGTCTGCTCAAAATTGTCTGGATCAACATCATTTTGTCGGGCGATAACGCAGTCGTGATTGCACTGGCGGCCCGATCCTTGCCGCTTGGACAGCAAAACAAGGCGGTTTTCTGGGGCTCTGGCGCGGCGGTGGTTTTGCGTATTGCGTTGACCGTGGTGGCGGCCAAGTTACTGGCCTTGTCATTTCTACAGATCGCCGGGGGCCTGCTGCTGCTATGGATTGGTGTTCAATTGCTCAGTGAAGACGACGAGGGCGAAGGGCACATGAAAGAAAGTGGCAGTCTCATGGCCGCCGTGCGCACTATCCTGATTGCGGATCTGGTTATGAGTCTGGACAATGTTATTGCGGTTGCAGCCGCAGCCAAAGGCGACATAACGCTGCTGATATTGGGCCTGGCCATCAGCATCCCGCTGGTGATATTTGGCAGTACCCTGATGATCAAGCTGATGACACGTTTTCCGATTATCGTGACCTTGGGCGC
>JADGRK010000075.1 GCA_017880985.1 Rhodoferax sp.
GTGCCGTTGGAAGAAATGCTCGAAATTGAAAGTTTCGACGAGGATACGGCCAACGAGTTGCGTACCCGAGCCAAAGACGCGCTGCTAACCATGGAAATTGCCCACGAAGAGAGTGTGCAAGCAGTGTCACTGGACTTGCACGACCTCCAGGGCCTCACCCCCGAACTGATTGCCACACTGGCAGAAAGCGGCGTCAACAATCTTGACGACCTGGCCGACCTGGCGGTTGATGAACTTACAGAAATCACCGGTCAGTCTGCGGACGAGGCCAAGGTCTTGATTATGAAAGCGCGCGAACACTGGTTTGCCAATGACGCCGCAGCCCACGAGTAATGGTTATGACAACAAAATTTCACTAAAGGCTAACAACGGCCCATCGGGCTGGTTAAGCCGTCGCTAAAGGTTATACAAGAAATGTTCAGTACGACAGTCGCCGAGTTTGCAATCGAACTCAAAAAATCAACCGCTACGCTGCTTGAGCAGCTCAAATCGGCCGGCGTGGCCAAGTCGGCTGCTTCGGACAAATTAAGCGACGCTGACAAACAGCGCCTGTTGAGCTTCTTGCAGTCCACTCATGGTGCTGCGGGCTCCGAGCGCAAGAAAATTACTTTGGTCAAGAAATCGACCAGCGAAATAAAGCAGGCCGATGCCAGCGGCAAGGCGCGCACGATTCAGGTCGAAGTGCGCAAGAAGCGCACTTTTGTGCGGCGTGAAGACGGTGTCGAGGTCCCTGGTGAGTCCCTAGCGGCGGCACCGGAACCGCAAGCCGAGGCCGCACCGTTGATTGACAACGCGGAATTGGCCCGTCGTGAAGAAGAGGCACGCCGTCAAGCTGAGTTGATTCGACGCCAGGAAGAAGAGTTGTCTGCGCGCAGGCAACTGCGCGAAGAGCAGGAGGAGCGTTCGCGCGCTGCGGCTGAGACAGCCGCAGCAAAAGCGGCTGAAAGCGCCGCATCGCACGCGTTAAAGTTAAAAGAAAAGAGTAAGCCAGCGGCGTCTGTGCTTCCGATACAGGATGCGATTGATGCCGCAGCCGCCAAAGTTCTCAAAGCAGCAAAAAAGGCTGAGACCCTGGCTCAAGCGCAATTGCTTGAACGCGAAAATGCAGCCGCAATTTCAGCGGCACGCGCGGCTGAGGATGTGGTACGGGCAGCCGATCTCGGCGATCGCAGGCGCAAGGCAGAGTCCGAAGCGGCGGCCATTCGATTGATGATGTCATCGCCTGCCAAGAAGGCAGTACCGATCAAAAAACCTGAAGATATCAAATCGGCGGGCAAGGCCGGCGCCGAGGCTGCCAAGGCGAGTATTAAAGGCACGCTGCACAAGCCAGCGGCTGGCGCGGTGTCCACCAAGCCTGCCAAACCAGCCAAAGCGGCGGCTCCTGGAAGCACCGGAGTCGGCGCAGCCGCAGGCACGGGGAAAGAAGTCAAATCGGCCAAACTCTCCAGCAGTTGGGCCGGCGATCCAGCCAAGAAAAAAGGCATTCCAACGCGCGGGGCAACGGGCGCACCCGGCGCTGGCCGTGGCACCAGCTGGCGCGCCCCTGCACGGGGTGGCCGACGCGGTAGCCATGATCGCGACCGTGATGAGCATCGCGGCGAGGCGGCTCCGGTGGAGGTGCGCGTGATTGAGGTGCATGTGCCCGAAACCATTACCGTGGCAGAGTTGGCCCACAAAATGGCCGTCAAGGCTTCCGAGGTCATCAAGCACTTGATGAAGCTTGGCCAGATGGTCACGATCAATCAGCCGCTGGACCAGGACACCGCCATGATTCTGGTGGAAGAAATGGGTCACAAAGCCATCGTCGCTGCGCTGGACGATCCAGAAGCCTTCACCGATGACGAAGTGTTGCAGCAGCAATCCGAGTCGTTGCCACGGGCACCGGTGGTGACAGTCATGGGTCACGTGGACCACGGTAAAACCTCTTTACTTGACTACATTCGCCGGGCCAAAGTTGCCTCGGGCGAAGCCGGTGGCATTACCCAGCACATTGGTGCCTACCACGTGGAAACAGACCGCGGCATGATCTCGTTCCTGGACACCCCTGGCCATGAAGCGTTTACCGCCATGCGGGCTCGCGGCGCCAAGGCCACCGATATCGTGATTCTGGTGGTGGCTGCGGACGACGGTGTCATGCCGCAGACCAAAGAAGCCATCAAACATGCGCGTGCGGCGGGTGTGCCGATTGTGGTTGCCATCAACAAGATCGACAAACCCGATGCCAACCCGGAACGCGTCAAGAACGAGCTGGTGGTCGAAGAAGTGGTCCCCGAGGAGTTTGGTGGTGATTCACCATTTGTCACGGTATCGGCCAAGACCGGTCAGGGCATTGACGCCTTGCTCGAACAAGTGTTGCTGCAAGCCGAAGTGCTGGAACTCAAAGCACCCGTGGACGCCATGGCCAAAGGCCTGGTGATTGAGGCGCAGTTGGACAAGGGTCGCGGCCCGGTCGCCACGGTGCTGGTGCAATCCGGCACGCTCAAGACCGGTGACGTGGTGCTGGCGGGCTCCACCTACGGCCGGGTGCGTGCCATGCTTGACGAAAACGGCAAAACCATCAAGACCGCTGGCCCATCGATTCCAGTCGAAATCCAGGGCTTGACCGAAGTGCCGCAGGCGGGCGATGAATTCATGGTGCTGGCTGACGAGCGCCGGGCCCGTGAAATTGCCACCTACCGAGCGGGCAAGTTCCGCCACACCAAGCTGGCCAAACAGCAAGCAGCCAAGCTGGAGAACATGTTTACCGATATGACGGCAGGTGCCGTCAAGATGGTGCCGATCATCATCAAGGCCGATGTGCAAGGCTCGCAAGAAGCACTGGCGCAGTCGCTGCAGAAGCTCTCGACCGACGAGGTCAAGGTGCAACTGGTTTACACCGCGGTCGGCGCGATCAGCGAGTCGGATGTGAATCTGGCGATTGCCTCCAAGGCCGTCATCATCGGTTTCAACACCCGGGCTGACGCCGGTGCGCGCAAGTTGGCCGAGAACAACGGCGTCGATATTCGTTACTACGACATCATTTATGACGCGGTTGATGAACTCAAGCTGGCAATGTCGGGCATGTTGACGCCGGACAAGAAGGAAGAGGTCATCGGTACCGCCGAGATTCGTCAGATTTTCAAGGTGTCCAAGATTGGTTCCATTGCTGGCTGTATGGTCACCTCTGGGGTGGTCAGGCGCGCTGCGCGGCTGCGTTTGTTGCGCGACAACGTGGTCATCTTTACCGGGGAACTCGATTCTCTCAAACGCTTCAAGGATGATGCCAAGGAAGTCAAGGAAGGTTTCGATTGTGGCTTGAATATCAAGAACTACAACGACATCCAGGAGGGTGATGTGCTCGAGTTCTTTGAGATTCGTGAAGTCGCCAGAACCCTTTGATGGATCAGAAGTAAACCGTGCGAATCAAGTCAAAAACTCCCAACCGCAGCTTCAAGGTGGCCGATCAGATCCAGCGTGATCTGACCGAGTTGATTGCGCGCGAGCTCAAAGACCCACGCGTCGGCATGGTGACAATTCAGGCCGTCGAAGTCACGCCTGACTATGCGCACGCCAAGGTGTTTTTCAGCTTGCTTGCAGGGGATCCGAAAGAATGCACCGAAGGCCTGAATCAGGCGGCCGGATTTTTGCGCGCGGGTCTGTTCAAGCGCTTGCATATTCATACCGTGCCAACGCTGCATTTCGTGTTTGACCAGACCACCGAGCGCGCCGCCGACATGAATGCCCTGATTGCCCGCGCGGTGGCATCGCGGGCCAAGGACGACTAAGCCGATGAATGCGCCGCGTGCACGGGTTGCCAGGCGCCCCGTGCATGGGGTGCTGTTGCTTGACAAGCCATTGGGCTGGTCGAGTAACGATGCGCTGCAAAAAGCCAAATGGCTGATGCGGGCCGAGAAAGCGGGCCACACCGGCACGCTCGATCCGCTGGCGACCGGCGTGCTGCCGCTGTGTTTCGGGGCGGCCACCAAGTTCAGCCAACTTCAGTTGGATGCTGACAAAACCTATGAGGCGGTGGCGCGACTGGGTGTGAAAACTAATACCGGCGACGCCGAGGGTGAGGTGATTGAAGAACGGCCAGTGAACGTCACTGAGGAAGACATCAGAAACGTGGTGTCGCGGTTTACCGGGTTGATCCGGCAAATACCGCCCATGCACAGTGCCTTGAAGAAGGACGGCAAAGCGCTTTACGAATATGCGCGGGCTGGCATTGAGGTCGAGCGGGCTGCCCGCGAGGTCACAATCTATGAACTAAATATAGCTCTAGCCCCCGTTGATAGTGCGCAAGCAGCTATTACATTGATAGTAAAATGCAGCAAGGGAACCTATATCCGAACGCTTGCTGAAGACATCGGTGAAGCCTTGGGCTGTGGCGCGCACCTGAGCACACTGCGACGGGTTGCGACCGGTGGCTTCCAGGTGTCGCAATGTGTCACGCTGGCGGCGCTTGATGCGATGAAGGATGAAGAGAGATTGAACTGCCTGATGCCGGTGGAGTCGCTGCTGCGCGATCACACCTCTGTCACGCTCGACGATGAAAATGCAGGGCGATTCCTCAGTGGCCTGCGCCGCCGGGGAAGCTGGCCTGATATGGAATTGGTAGCCGTTTATGGCCCGTCAACCCTTCGTCAGGCTCAGGACAGGACAGGATCAGGGCCGGCACGCCACACTTTGCTGGGCGCTGCCCATGTCAAGGCGGGAGAACTGATACCGGGGCGCCTGTTGAGCCCAATTGAAATTGAGCAGTTAATGGATGAATACGGGAGCGACCGAAGCTTGGCCTAGCACGGTCCCCGACTAATTTAAGAAAGTGAATCATGAGCAATAAACAAATTCGCAACATCGCCATCATCGCCCACGTCGATCATGGCAAGACCACCATGGTCGACCAATTGCTGCGCCAGTCCGGTACCTTCGCCCAGCACGAGAAAGTGGTCGACACCGTGATGGACAACGACGCCATCGAAAAAGAGCGTGGCATCACGATTCTGGCCAAAAACTGCGCCGTGACTTGGGAAGGCACGCACATCAACATCGTTGACACCCCCGGTCACGCCGATTTCGGCGGTGAAGTGGAACGTGCATTGAGCATGGTCGACGGTGTGGTGCTGCTGATCGATGCACAAGAAGGCCCGATGCCCCAGACCCGCTTTGTGACCAAGAAGGCGCTGGCCCTGGGCTTGAAGCCAATCCTGGTGGTGAACAAGGTGGACAAGCCTGGTGCGCGCCCCCAATGGGTAGTCAATGCCGCATTTGATTTGTTCGACAAGCTTGGTGCCACGGATGAACAGCTGGATTTCCCCGTGGTCTACGCCTCGGGCATCAACGGCTGGTCGTCGATGGAAGAGGGCGCGCAGGGTGAGCAGTGGGGCCCCGACATGTCGGCCCTGTTCAATACCGTGCTCAAGCATGTGCCTCACCAGCAAGGCGATCCTGCAGCGCCGCTGCAACTGCAAATTTCTGCGCTCGACTTTTCGACCTTTGTGGGCCGGATCGGTGTCGGCCGCATCAGCCAAGGCACGATCAAGCCCATGATGGACGTGATGGTGATGGAAGGGCCGGACGGCAAGGCCGTCAAGGGTCGCATCAACCAGGTTTTGACCTTCGAGGGCTTGGAGCGCGTGCAGGCCACTGACGCCGGTCCTGGCGAAATCGTGCTGATCAACGGTCTGGCTGACATCGGTATTGGCGTGACCATCACCGACCCGGCCAATCCGGCGCCGCTGCCTATGCTCAAGGTTGATGAACCGACCCTGACCATGAACTTCTGCGTCAACACCAGCCCGCTGGCCGGACGCGAAGGCAAGTACGTCACCAGCCGCCAGATTTGGGACCGGCTGCAAAAAGAGCTGCAGCACAACGTGGCCTTGCGCGTCAAAGAAACCGACGAAGAAGGTATCTTTGAAGTCATGGGTCGCGGCGAACTGCACTTGACCATTTTGCTGGAAAACATGCGCCGCGAAGGTTTTGAGTTGGCAGTAAGCAAGCCGCGCGTTGTGATGAAAGAAGTGAATGGCGAAAAGTATGAGCCGATCGAAATGGTGTCTGTAGACATTGAAGAGCAGCACCAGGGTGGCGTGATGCAGGCTTTGGGCGAGCGCAAGGGCGACCTGTTCAACATGGAGTCGGACGGCCGTGGCCGCGTACGCCTGGAGTACCGCATCCCGGCGCGCGGCCTGATCGGTTTCACCAACGAATTCCTGAACCTGACGCGTGGCACAGGCCTGATCTCCAACATCTTCGACAGCTACGAGCCGCACAAGGGTGACATCGGCGGCCGCAAAAATGGCGTACTGATTTCCATGGACGCTGGTGAAATATTCACCTACGCGCTAGGTAAGCTGGACGAGCGTGGCCGCATGTTCGTCAAGCCCAACGACCCGGTGTACGAAGGCATGATTGTCGGTATCCACAACCGTGAAAATGATCTGGTGGTCAACGCCACGCGCACCAAGCAGTTGACGAACTTCCGCGTCAGCGGTAAGGAAGATGCGATCAAGATCACGCCCCCGATCCAATGTACGCTGGAATACGGCGTCGAGTTCATCGAGGATGACGAGTTGGTCGAAATCACGCCCAAGTCGATTCGTCTGCGTAAGCGCCACCTGACAGAGCATGAGCGCAAACGGGCTGGTCGCAATTAGCTGTGACTCGGTCTTGTTATCCCGGGCTTGACCCGGGATCGATGGATTGCAGGTCAAGGCCGCAATGACGAGCTCCGTATGTATGAAGCTCACTCACAACCGGGCAGTTTTGCTGATGGTGGCGGTGACCTTGATGTGGTCAACCGCCGGTGTGGTAACGCGTCACCTGGAACAGGCCCGAAGTTTTGAAGTGACTTTTTGGCGCAGCTTCTTCACTGTGCTGTCCTTGCTGGTGATCCTGCCATTGTTTCAGGGACGCGATGTCTTTCACCGTATGCGAAGCGGTGGACGGGCGCTGTGGATCTCGGGTCTGTGCTGGTGTGGCATGTTTACCTTTTTCATGCTCGCCCTGACGCTCACCAGTGTTGCCAATGTGCTGATCACGATGGCGCTTGGACCTTTGTTTACGGCGCTGGCGGCACGTCTGTTCATCGGCCACCGAATTGCGGCACGAACCTGGATCGCCATTGTCGTGGCCGGCTGCGGTATCGCCTACATGTACGGCAGTCAGTTGGCACAGGGCATGAGCCTGACCGGCACGCTGGTCGCCTTGTTCATACCGATTTCCGGTGCCGCCAACTGGACCGTGACGCAGCATGCGCACGCTCAGGGCAAAGACATTGATCTCATTCCAGCCGTGTTGATTGGTGCAGTTCTTTCGTCGCTGCTGACCTTGCCGCTGGCGTTGCCATTTCAGGCTTCCGGTCATGACCTGGTGTTGCTGGCGGGCCTGGGCTTGGTGCAACTGGCCATTCCCTGCACATTGGCCGTGGTCTGCACCAAGGCGCTCAAGGCGCCTGAAGTCGCCTTGCTGGGCTCGCTGGAAGTGATTTTCGGAATCCTGCTGGCGTGGGTCGGTGCCAACGAGGTGCCCGGACCCAACGTGTTCGCAGGTGGCACGCTGGTGTTTGGCGCGCTGGCGTTCAATGAAATGCTGGGGTGGCGGGGCAGGCCATGATCAAAGCTGTTGATAAACCGCTTCGGCCAGTTTCATGAGGACATCACGCGGCACCGGCCCTGCCAGCGCGTAGCCAAATCCCTGGTCGATCCAGTAAAAACTGGGTACCGGCGCGTCAGCAGCAAAGTGAAAGCTGGTCTCACGTGCGTCAGCGCCGGCGGGCGACTGGTCCACAGCGCCGAGGTACAGAGTGATCCGCGTACCGGCTGAATTCTGGAACATGAATTGCGCCCGCGCCCCGGTTTCGCCTGGTAACAGGCGTCCGCCCACCAGCTCATAGCCTTGGGGACCCAAATTTGGAATTTTCAGCGGCTTGCCAACCCGCTTGGAGAGCCATTGCACCAGGTGCTCCTGCTCGGCGGCGGAGACCTCCACCGGGTGCCGTTTCTCCGGGGAATAGACGCTGTGCGCCAAACTGGCCTGGTGCACAAATTCTGACGTCACCCGTGCTTTCGCCAGCGCTGCCGAGGATGGCCCAGTTTGTGATTCGCCGTTCCAAGCCGTGTGAGAGAACCAGCCGATGCCAAACGCCAGTATCACGCTGGCCGCCATGCCACCCCAGCGCCACCATCGACTAATTTCCTGCTGCGAGACATCGGCATGTTGTGCGGCTGCCCGCAGTGTTGCCGGAATTGGCTCATCAAGAACCGCTTGATGCAGGTTTCTCAGCGCGTCGCGCTGCTGCTGCCAGTTCTCTATCGTCGCTTGCCCGTCCGGGTCCTGCGCCAGCCGCAGTCGCAGCGCTGCAAGTTTCTCGGACGAATGCCGGCCGTCCACGATAGCGTGGATTTCATCTTCAGTCAGTGCTAGTGGATGGGACCTGTCCATGATGTCGTTCGAGTGGCTCATTTCATGCGCCGAAGGGCTGATGGGTGACTTGCCGCGGTCCCGGATACTGGCTGCTGCCCGTCACTGCGGGCCGGTGCATTCAGCAATTCCTGCAGCCGGTAGCGGGCGCGCGACAGGCGCGACATCACCGTGCCAATCGGAACCCCGGTAATCTTTGCCACCTCGGCGTAACTCATGTCTCCCACGCTGACCAGCAGCAAAACAGCTCTCTGATCCGGTGGCAGCCGCAGCAGGCAGCGCTGCAAATCCAGTGCCTGGCCCAAATTGGCATCCGGCGCCGCCAACTCCTGCGCAACATCGTCAATATCCACGGCACCGCCCTCTGCCTGTCGGACCGAGCGACGCACCTGATTGGCGAACAGGTTATGCATCACGGTGAACAGCCAGGCTCGCAGGTCAGAGCCCGCTGCCCATAAACGCCATTTGTTGCAAGCCCGCTCCAGCGTGTCCTGCACCAGATCATCGGCCGCCCATGCGTCACCGGTCAGTACGCGCGCATAGCGGCGCAGCGCTGGGATTTGGTCGACGATCGGTTGGTGGGTCATTTAGCCAGTTAAGGACAGAGCTGATTCTTTGAATGGTTGAGGACAGAGCTGGTTCGCTTCGCGTAACTGCGGTCTGTCCCGCAAAGTCTCAGCAAAACTTATGGTTTGGCAGTCTGCCACACCTTGTTGAAACCATCCCCGGTTTTGTCGCCGGGCTTGCTGTCTTTGGCCCAAAAGTACACCGGCTTGCCTTTGACCGCC
>JADGRK010000076.1 GCA_017880985.1 Rhodoferax sp.
GGCACGCCAGCCAGCATCATCACCACGAAGCCGCTGAAGAGCAGGGTCGCAATCATTGGACCTCCGCCCCGGCGCGCAAGCGCCGGATCAAGAGCCCGACGGCACGCAACGCAATGGCCAGGGAAATGATGGGCAGCCAGATCGTGTACCACCATTGCGGCACGCCGATGCCGGGTGAGGTTTCATTGAAGCGGAAATCGTCCCACACCAGGCGCACACTAAGCGCTGCCATCAAAAAAAATAGCAGCGCCACCATCGCCGCGCCAAACAGCGCCAGGCGGCGCTGGCGCGTGGCCGAGCCACTGGCCGAGAAAAACTCGATGCGAATGTGCCGGTCACGGGCGACGGCGGCCGAGCCCGCCACCATGGCCAGCACAATCATCAGGAACACCGAGAACTCCTCGGTCCAGGCGAAGGAACTGTCGGTGAAATAGCGCACCAGCACATTGACGAAGGTGACAAGCGCCAGCAGCGCCATGATGATGACGGTGAGCCAGTCTTCGATCTTGAGCGGAATGACGGTCGCTTCGTCCTGCGCGGCGGTGTCCGGCACTTCGATCGGCAGGTGGCTGGGTTCGTGAGGTATAGGCATAGAGGGAATGGTGCAGGCTACATGAGAAGTGATGGATTGGGTATCGGGAAATACCTTAGGGCAGCATGCTGCGTACCGCAGCGGCTACGGCCTCGGCGCTGATGCGCGACTGCGCTTCCAGCACCGCCGAATAGCCGACCGGGATACGCGGCGCACCGAGGCGCTTGACCCTGCAGCCGGTGGCCTCGGCCGCAGTAGCGGCAATCTCGGCGCCAAAGCCGGCCACCTGCACCGCCTCGTGCACTACCAGCAGACGCCCTGTTTTGTTGCAGGACGTGAGTACCCGCTCACGATCCCAGGGCCAGATCGAGCGCAGGTCAATCAGTTCCACGTCGATGCCTTCAGCCGCCAGCGCGTCGCAGGCCTGAGCGCACACCAGCGCCTGGCGGCTCCAACTCACCAGCGTCAGCGCCGAGCCGCTGCGCCGTATCGCGGCTTGGCCCAGCTGAATTTGCAGCGCCTCATCGACCACGCCCTGGGCGCCCCACAGCGTCTTGTGCTCGATGTAAATCACCGGGTCGCCCGACTGCAGCGCGGCGCGCAGCAGCGAATAATTGTCTTGCGGCGTGGACGGGCAGACCACCACCAGGCCGGGCAGATGCGCAAACCAGGCTTCGAGCGACTGCGAATGCTGCGCCGCCGAGGCGTCCCAGATGCCGCCCGGCATGCGCGCCACCAGCGGCACGCGGCCCTGGCCGCCGAACATGAAGCGGTTTTTCGCCGCCTGGTTGACGATCTCGTCCATGCCGCACAACGCAAAATCCACCACCCGCATTTCCACCACCGGGCGCAGACCGGCCAGCGCCATACCCACCCCAGCGCCCATGATGGCGGCCTCGCTGATGGGGGCGTCGATCACGCGCTGGGCGCCGAACTGCTGCTGCAGCCCGGCGTACTGGCCAAAAATGCCGCCACGCCCGACGTCTTCGCCCAGCACCACAACATTCGCGTCCAGTTCCATTTCATGCTGCACGGCGCGTACCGCCGCCTGCGCGTAGCTGATCGGCTCTGGCGGGTTGACGGGTGTGTTCAGAACCATGTGCCGGCTCCCGTGGTTTGCACATCGGTGTAAGCGGCGCCCGCTTCGGGCCAGGGCGCGGCGTCGGCTGCGTCGAGTGCGGCCTGAACCTCGGCGCTGGCTTCGTTTTCCATGGCATCGAGCGTCTTGACGGCGTGCCCCAGCGTCCGAAAACGCTCGCGCAGACGGGCGATCGGGTCGGTCAGCAGCGCTGCCGCCAGCTCCTGCGGGTCGCGGTAGGCGGCCGGGTCCACCGACACATGGCCCTTGACGCGGTAGGTCAGCGCGTGCAGCAGGCGCGGGCCCTGCCCGGCGCGCACCTGAGCCACCAGGCCCGCTGCCGCCTCGAACACCGCGAGCACATCATTGCCATCGACCTGCGTGGCGGTGATGTCCAGGCTTTCCGCGCGCGCCGAAGCACCGTGCCCGGCCGTCATCGGCCCACTGGCGGTGGTGGCGCTCCAGCGGTTGTCCTCGCAGACAAACAACACTGGCAGCGAGAACACCCGGGCCCAGTTCAGGGCTTCCAGAAATGGCCCGCGGTTGATCGCGCCATCGCCAAAAAAACACACCGTGATGGCGTCACGTCCCTGTAGCTTCTGCGCCTGCGCGGCGCCCACTGCAATCGGCAGCCCGGCCGCCACCACGCCGTTGGCGCCGAGCATGCCGACCGAAAAATCGGCAATGTGCATGGAGCCGCCCTTGCCGCCGTTAAAGCCGGTGGCCTTGCCAAACAGCTCGGCCATCATGCGGCCCATGTTGGCGCCCTTGGCCAGCGTGTGGCCGTGCCCGCGGTGGGTGGAGGTGAGGTAATCAGCGGCATGCAGATGGGCGCAGACACTGGTGGCCACGCCCTCCTGCCCGGTGGACAGGTGCAGCGGGCCGCGCACCCGGGCCGTGCCCGCCGCGCTTTGCCCATAGGCACTGACGCCGCCCTGGCTGGCAATTTCAGCGGCGTTCTCGAACGCGCGGATGCGCACCATGGTGCGGTACAGGCTTGAGAGCGTGGCCTCTGTTTCAGACGGATTCAATCGTATGTCTCCGGGCCCACTTTGGGGACCCTTGAAAAAGTTCAGATCGTAACACCGGCAACGCGTCTCGCTGGCGCCACGAGCGTCTGGCGCGGGCTTATGCCGCCTCAATTTTCAGTGCCAGTGCCGCGTCGTACAAAGCATTGCGCGAGGCACCGGTAATGTCGGCGGTGAGCTTGACGGCGCTCTTCAATGGCAGTTCGGCCAACAGCAATTTGAGGATTCGCTGCTCGGCGCCGCTATCGGTCACTACGGCTACCGGATGCAGCACCAGCACAAATTCACCTTTGCTTCGATGCGGCTCACGGCGCAGCCAGTCGGCAAAATCGCTGGCCGCGAGGGTGGCGATTTCCGCGAACTGTTTGGTCAACTCACGCCCGATGGTGAGAGGGCGCTGGCCCAACGTGGCCAGCGCTGCAGCCAGCGCTTCAATCCGGTGCGGTGCCTCCAGCAGCACCACGGGGCGCGTCTCCAGCGCCAATGCGGCGATGGCCGTGGCGCGTTCGCCGGACTTGGGAGACAAAAAGCCGACGAAGACGAATCCGCCAGACTGGGCGCCCTCATCGGCCAGGCCTGCCACGCTTAAAGCGCTGGTCACGCTGCTGGCGCCGGGCAGCGGCACGATCGGCAAGCAGGCTCGCCGCACCGCTGCCACCAGGCGTGCGCCGGGGTCGCTGATGGCGGGCGTGCCGGCGTCACTGGCGTAGGCCACGCGCTGACCCTGTTGCAGCCGCTCGATCACCACTTGCGCTGCCTGCGCCTCGTTGTGCTGGTGCACGGCCAGCAGTTGTGCCGCCGACTTGTCGATGCCATAGGCGCGCAGCAAGGCCTGGGTGTGACGTGTGTCCTCGCAGGCGACGGTGTCAGCGAGCTGCAGCACATGCAGCGCGCGCAGGGTGATGTCGGCCAGGTTGCCAATCGGTGTCGCCACCACGTAGAGCGCGCCGGGCGGATAATTCTGGCCAGCCGCCGCCTCATGCGCAGCATGCAAGGCGCCGGCGTAGGCAGAGCTGGAAGAGGCGTAATTGGCAGTCAATGGTGTTCTCCACAATCAAGACAATGGTGCAACCGGGCACCACCAAGCAAGCCGGTGATGCAGCCGAAGATGCCGCACTGCACTATTTGCAGCGCGCCGGTCTGCGTTTGCTGGAGCGCAATTATCGGACGCCCGGGCGCGGCGGTGGTGAGATTGACCTGATCATGCGTGCCGGCGACGGCACCACCGTGTTTGTCGAGGTGCGCCAGCGCGCGAGTGCCAGCCATGGCGGGGCGGCAGCCAGCATCAGCAGCGCCAAGCAGCGGCGCATCATCTTTGCCGCCCGCCACTACCTGATGCGTTTACCCGAGCCCCCGCCGTGCCGCTTCGATGTGGTGCTGCTGGAGTCCGGCAACGTCGAGTGGTTACAGGCCGCTTTTAATGTCTGTTAATGGCTATTGATAGACATTAAGCCCGCCATAAGAATGGGCCGGGTATCATTGATCCATGCTTGAACAACGTATTCAACAACACTTTTATGACAGCGCCGACCTGAAATACCAGGCCGCCCAGCTGCTGAGCCAACCGATCGCGGCGGCCGTGCAGGCGATGCTGACCTGCGTCACCAGCGGCGGTAAAGTGCTGGCCTGCGGCAACGGTGGCTCGGCGGCCGATGCGCAGCATTTCGCTGCCGAGTTTGTTGGGCGCTATGAGCGTGAGCGCCCTGAGCTGGCCGCCATTGCGCTCACCACTGACAGCTCGATCATTACGGCGATTGCCAACGATTACAGCTTTGATGTTATTTTTTCGCGCCAGGTGCGCGCACTCGGGCAGCCCAGCGATGTCTTGCTGGCCATTTCCACCAGCGGCAATTCGGCCAATGTGCTGGCCGCGATTGAGGCCGCGCATGAGCGCGAGATGGTGGTGGTGGGCTTGAGCGGGCGCGGCGGTGGCAAGATGCTGCACGCCCTGCGCGATACCGATGTACACATTTGTGTGCCGCATGAACGCACCGCGCGCATTCAGGAGGTCCACATCCTGGCCCTGCACTGCATTTGTGACGCCGTGGATGCCCAATTACTCGGAAACCAGGAAACCTGACCATGAAATTTCCAACTCAAAAATTGTTGACGCTGCTGGCATTGACAGCCTGCATCGGTGCTGGCCTGAGCGCCTGTGCGCCGATCATCGTTGGCGGTGCCGTGATCGGCTCGCTGATGGCGACTGATCGCCGCACCACTGGCACTCAGGTCGAAGACGAGGGCATCGAGCTGCGCTCGGGCAGCCGCATCCGTGACAACCCGGGCGAGCGCGTTCATGTCAACGTGACCAGTTACAACCGCCAGGTGCTGTTGACGGGTGAGGCGCCCACTGCGCAGGACAGGCAGCTGGTGGAGCAGGTGGTGTCCAAAGTCGGGAATGTACGCGCCATCGTCAATGAGATTGCGATTCTTGGCATCACCACACTGACTCAGCGCGCTAACGATGCCTACATCACCGGCAAGGTCAAGGCTGGCATGGTCGATACCAAAGACCTGTTTGCCAATGCCTTCAAAGTAGTGACCGAGCGCAGCACCGTTTACTTGATGGGGCGCGTGACCCAGCGCGAAGCCAACCGGGCCACCGACATTGCCCGCAGTACCGACGGTGTGCAGAAAGTCGTTCGGATGCTGGACATTATCAGCGAGGAAGAGCTACACGAGCTGCTGCCCAAACCGGCTCCGGTTGAAGGCAAGAAATAGGACCGGGGCTGTCATCCCGGACTTGATCCGGGAACCATGGATTGCGGGTCTGGCCCGCAATGACACGGTGTGATAGCGGTAATACTCGCTAGCGCAGCCGTTTGATCAGGCTGGAGGTGTCCCAGCGCTGGCCACCCATGTGCTGCACATCGGCATAGAACTGGTCCACTAGAGCGGTGACCGGCAAGCGTGCGCCGTTGCGCTTGGCCTCATCAAGCACCAACCCCAGGTCTTTGCGCATCCAGTCCACGGCAAAGCCAAAATCAAACTTGTCGGCGACCATGGTCTTGCCGCGGTTGTCAAGCTGCCAGCTTTGCGCCGCACCTTTGCCAATCACGTCGAGCACCTGATTCATGTCCAGACCGGCCTGCTGGCCAAAGGCAATGGCTTCGCTTAAGGCCTCTACCAGCCCGGCAATGCAAATCTGGTTGACCATCTTGGCCAGTTGCCCGGCACCACTCTCACCGAGCCAGGTAAACGCCTTGGAAAAAGCCATGGCCACCGGCTGCGCCTTTTCAAACGCCGCCTTGTCGCCACCGCACATCACTGTCAGCAGACCGTTTTGCGCCCCCGCCTGGCCGCCCGACACCGGCGCATCAATAAAGTGCAGGCCCATATTCCTGGCCGCGCTGTACAACTCGCGCGCTACGCTGGCCGAGGCCGTGGTGTGATCCACAAACACGGCACCCGGCGCCATGCCGGCAAAGGCACCGTCCGCGCCCAGGGTGACTTGCGCCAAGTCGTTGTCGTTGCCGACGCAGCAAAAAACCAGCTCAGCGTGTTGCGCTGCCAGACGCGGCGTTGCGGCCTGATTTACAGCACCATTTTTGGTTGTAGCCCCCGTGTATTCTTCGCACCAAGCTATTGATTTAGTAGCAGTGCGGTTATAGACTGTAACCTGATGACCGGCTTGCGCCAGATGCCCGGCCATGGGGAAACCCATGACGCCCAGGCCCAGAAAGGCGACTTTGCGCGATGCGGTGGGTTGGTGAATTTTGAGGTTGGTGCTACTCATAGGTTTCTCAAACAATGGAAAAGTTTTCGGTGCCCGCAGCGAGGTCCTGCCCTTTGCCGCGGTGGCTGTTGAGTTTAATCTGCAGGCGCAGGTCGTTGAGCGAATCGGCGTTACGCAAGGCGTCTTCAAATGTGATCAGGTTGTTCTCATAGGCGTCAAACAGCGCCTGGTCAAAAGTCTGCATTCCGAGGTTGCGGCTTTTCTTCATGATTTCCTTGATCTCGGCCACTTCGCCCTTGAAGATCAGGTCAGAAATCAGCGGCGTGTTGAGCATCACCTCAACTACGGCGTAGCGGCCCCGACCGTCCTGCTTGGGGATTAAGCGCTGCGATATCAGCGCTTTGAGATTGAGTGACAAGTCCATCAAAAGCTGTGTCCGCCGTTCTTCAGGGAAAAAATTGATGATGCGGTCAAGTGCCTGGTTGGCGCTGTTGGCGTGCAGCGTGGCCAGGCACAAATGCCCGGTCTCGGCAAAAGCCACCGCATGCTCCATGGTTTCACGGTCGCGAATTTCACCCATCAAGATCACGTCCGGTGCCTGGCGCAGGGTGTTTTTTAAAGCGGTTTCCCAGTTGTCGGTGTCGATGCCGACCTCGCGCTGCGTCACGACACAGTTCTTGTGGGGATGCACAAATTCGATCGGATCCTCGATCGTAATGATGTGCCCATAGGAGTTCTCGTTGCGCCAGTCCACCATCGCCGCCAAAGTGGTCGATTTGCCGGAGCCGGTAGCACCGACCAAAATGCACAGGCCGCGTTTGGAGGTGACCACGTCCTTGAGAACCTGGGGCACGCCCAGTCCATCAATCGTCGGCAAAGTCATGGGAATGACCCGCAACACCATGCCCACCTTGCCTTGCTGGATAAAGGCGCTAACCCGAAAGCGCCCGACGTCAGGCGGTGCGATGGCAAAGTTGCACTCTTTGGTGCGCTCGAACTCGGCCACCTGTTTGTCGTTCATGATCGAGCGCGCCAAAGACAGGGTATGCGCCGCGTTGAGCGGTTGCGGTGACACTTTGGTGACCTTGCCGTCCACCTTGATGGCGGGAGGGAACTCGGCAGTCAGAAACAAGTCGCTGCCATTGCGACTGATCATCAATTTGAGCAGATCGTTTATGAATTTTGTGGCTTGATCGCGTTCCATATGAACATCTTCTTAAAAGGTTACTCGCGGGGGCAGCGCAGTAGTTGAAATGACAAGCGTGGGGGCCAGTTTCGGCGCCGGGCCGCCCCAAGCCGAAACAGCCCCCTCGGGGGGCAGCGCAGTACATGAAATGACAAGCGTGGGGGCCATATCTTTCAGCCGGGAAAGTTCTCTGGAATCTTGGCCTTGCTGCGCGCTTCTGACGGACTGATGATGTTGCGCCTGACCAGGTCAGTGAGGTTCTGATCGAGCGTTTGCATGCCCACGCTGTTGCCGGTCTGGATACTCGAATACATCTGCGCCACCTTGGCCTCGCGGATCAGGTTGCGGATGGCGCTGGTGCCGAGCATGATTTCATGCGCCGCCACCCGGCCCTGGCCGTCCTTGGTCTTGCACAGCGTCTGCGAGATCACCGCCTGCAGGGATTCAGACAGCATGGCGCGCACCATTTCTTTTTCTTCCGCCGGAAACACGTCAATGATCCGGTCAATGGTCTTGGCCGCGCTGGAGGTGTGCAGCGTGCCAAACACCAGGTGCCCGGTTTCGGCCGCCGTCATGGCCAGGCGGATGGTTTCAAGGTCACGCATTTCGCCCACCAGAATGGCGTCCGGGTCTTCCCGCAGGGCAGAGCGCAGTGCCGCAGCAAAACTCAGCGTATGGGTGCCGACCTCGCGCTGGTTGACCAGGCATTTTTTGGATTCGTGCACAAATTCAATCGGGTCTTCAACCGTGAGGACGTGACCGAACTCGGTTTCGTTGAGATAGTTGACCATCGCCGCCAGTGTCGTCGATTTGCCCGAACCGGTGGGGCCCGTCACCAGCACCAGGCCACGCGGCTTGAGTGCCAGATCACCAAATATCTTGGGCGCATTCAATTGCTCCAGCGTCAGAATCTTGCTGGGGATGGTGCGGAAGACGGCGCCAGCACCGCGTTGCTGGTTGTAGGCGTTGACCCGAAAACGCGCCAAGCCCTCAATCTCGAAAGAAAAATCGATTTCCCAAAACTCTTCATAGGTCTTGCGCTGGGAGTCGTTCATGATGTCATAGACCATGGCATGCACCTGCTTGTGGTCGAGTGCCTCGACATTGATGCGCCGCACATCGCCATTGACCCGAATCATGGGCGGCAGACCGGCCGAGAGGTGCAAGTCAGAGGCCTTGTTCTTGACGCTGAAGGCCAGTAGTTGGGTAATGTCCACAAAGTTTCCCTGTCATTTGTTACGCTTGAGGCAATTATGACCATGATTGAGATCAATTTAGAAACTGTTCGTGAGCGCATCGCAGCGGCCTGTCGCGCGGCTGGCCGCGAGGCCAGTGCCGTCACCTTGCTGGCGGTCTCCAAGACCTTTGGCCCGCAGGCGGTGGCCGAAGCTTATGCCGCCGGGCAGACCGCGTTTGGCGAAAACTACATCCAGGAGGCGGTGCAGAAGATCAACCAATTGCGCCACTTGCCGCTGCAGTGGCACTGCATCGGCCCGATCCAGAGCAACAAGACGCGGCTGGTGGCGGAACACTTTGACTGGGTGCAGACGGTGGATCGGCTCAAGACCGCGCAGCGC
>JADGRK010000077.1 GCA_017880985.1 Rhodoferax sp.
CGTCAAAATCGTCGTCGGACCGGTTCGTCGGCGGACCGGAAAGATCGAGTTGCAATTCGCCTGATCTGTTGATCACCGCTGCGCTTGGATTTGCGCAAGCGGGGCAGGCACCTGGAACTGGATGACGCGCCCACATTGACGCCACAAACTTTAATCAAATCAGCTTCTGGCGCACGTGAATATTGCGTAAGCTACTATTATTTTAGTAGCTAATCAAGGAACCAAAAAACACCAAAACCCTAGCGCGCCAGCACCCCTGCCAGCGCCACACCGGTCGGCGTGCCCAGTTTCACCACCCCCTCCGGCGTCGCCGCTGCCACCACGCGGCCACCGGCCTTGCCGCCGTCGGGGCCAAGGTCAATCACCCAGTCGGCTTCGGCGATCACGTCCAGATCGTGCTCGATCACCAGCACGCTGTGGCCGCCATCGACCAGCCGGTGCAGCACCTTGATGAGTTTCTCCACATCGGCCATGTGCAGTCCAACCGTGGGTTCATCCAGCACATACAGCGTGTGCGGCGCCTTCTGACCACGGCGGGTGATGTCGTCGCGGACCTTGCTCAACTCAGTCACCAGTTTGATGCGCTGCGCCTCGCCACCGCTGAGCGTGGGCGATGGCTGACCCAGTGTGAGGTAACCCAGGCCCACATCTTTCAGCAACTGCAAGGGGTGGCTGATATTGGGCATGGCTGCGAAAAAGTCCACCGCTTCGTCCACTTCCATTTGCAGGATGTCGCCAATGTTCTTGCCGCGCCAGGTGACGGCCTGGGTCTCCGGGTTGAAGCGCGCGCCCTTGCAGGTTTCACACAGCACCTTCACGTCCGGCAAAAAGCTCATGGCAATGGTGCGGATGCCCTGCCCTTCACAGCCCGCGCAGCGGCCCTCGCCGGTGTTGAAGCTGAAGCGGTTGGCCGCGTAGCCGCGCGCTTTGGCCTCCAGCGTGTCAGCAAACAGCTTGCGAATGATGTCCCAGAAGCCGATGTAAGTGGCAGGGCACGAACGCGGGGTTTTGCCGATGGGGGTCTGGTCAACTTCCAGCACGCGGTCGATGGTTTCGAAGCCTGATACCGACTCACAGCCGATCCAGGCCATCCGCTCGCCGGCAGCCAGCGCATCACGACCGGCTTTGGTGCTGCGCTTCTGCACGGCGGTGTGCACATTGGCCAGCAGCACGTCGCGCGCCAGCGTGGATTTGCCCGAGCCGCTGACACCGGTGACGGCGACCAGGCGACTCAAGGGAAATTGAACCGTGACGTGTTGCAGGTTGTGCATCGTAGCGTCTGTCACCGTCAGCCAGCGCTGCACTTCGGGGGTCGTGAAATTGGGGTCAGATTCCAATTTCACTTTGGACTTCTTCTTCTTCGAAGGATCAGGGGCGAAAATGGAATTCGGCCTCAAATTCACTGGCAACTTCAAAGTTGTCATGGCCGACAAAGTCGTCATTGCGGGCTTGACCCGCAAACCATGATCGCCTGCCATGGATGCCGGATCAGGTCCGGCATGACAGCAATTTGATGGAAGGCCTGAGTCAACCACCCGCCGCGTCTGCAGCGGATGCTTCATGGCATGCAGCAAATAGCGCCCAGTCTGCGAGTCGCCCGCATTCTGGATGTCCGCCACAGTGCCTTCAGCCACCAGCCGCCCACCACGCTTGCCGGCACTCGGCCCAATGTCAATGATGTGATCAGCGTGGCGAATGGTGTCTTCGTCGTGCTCGACCACCACCAGGGTGTTGCCCTGGTCGGTCAGACGCTGCAACGCGCCCAGCAATATCTGGTTGTCGCGCGGATGCAGGCCGATGGTCGGCTCGTCCAGCACGTAACACACGCCCTGCAGGTTGCTGCCCAACTGCGCCGCCAGCCGAATCCGTTGCGCCTCACCGCCGCTGAGCGTGGGCGCACCCCGGTCCAGCGTCAGGTAGCCCAGGCCAACCTGCTCCAGAAACTCAAGACGGCCTTTGATTTCGGGGATCAGGTCGCGCGCAATGTCGCTCTCGCGCTGGCTCATACGGCCCAGGCGTTGCAGCGTTTCGACCCACATGCGAATGTCGGTCACGCTTAAGGCGGACAGCTCGGTGATGGCGATAGCGTCGATCGGCAGCTTGGCGTCCACACCGACTGAGGCATCAGTTGCCAACTGCAGGCCGAACTTGACTGCCCGCGCCGTAGCGTTCAACCGGGTGCCGTTGCAGGTGGGACAAACGGCATCGACCAAGTCTTCCACCTCAGGCTCGGCAAAGGTCTGCTCGCGGCCCTTGTTGTCGTCATCACGCACCGAGTCGTCAAACACCTTGCGCTGCTCACGCGTCAGCTTGACGCCGGTGCCGACGCAGTCCGGGCACCAGCCATGCTTGCTGTTGTAGGAGAACAGACGCGGATCGAGTTCGGCGTAGCTGGTGTTGCAGACCGGGCAGGCGCGCAGGGTTGAGAACACACTCAAGTGACCGATGCCGACGGTAGTCGCACCCGCCTGCATGGCGTCACGCAAGCCGGTCAGATGGCTGAGCACATGCACCACGCCCTTGCCATGCTGTAGCGCCGCCGCCAATGCTTGACGCAACTCGGCTTCGTGCTGGGGCAACACATCCAGGCTGACAACCGGCAACTCAATCGTATGTTCCTTGAAGCGATCCAGGCGCGGGAAGCCGGTGGTGGGCAAAAAATTGCCATCGACCCGCAGGTGCGTGAAGCCACGCGGACGCGCCCAATCAGCCAACTCGGTATAGACGCCTTTGCGGTTCATCACCAAAGGGGCCAGCAAGCCAATCTGCTGGCCCCGAAAGTTTTTCATCAACTGCGCCGTGATGCTCTCAATGGTTTGCGGCGCCACCGGCGTGCCGTCATGAATGCAGTGCTGCGTGCCCAGCTTGACATACAGCAGGCGCAAGAAATGCCAGACCTCGGTGGTGGTCCCCACGGTCGATTTGCGCCCGCCTCTTGAGAGCCGCTGCTCAATGGCGACCGTAGGCGGAATGCCATAGACCGCGTCCACCTCTGGCCGCCCGGCCGGTTGCACGATCGAGCGCGCGTAGGCGTTGAGCGACTCCAGATAGCGACGCTGGCCCTCGTTGAACAAAATATCAAACGCCAGCGTCGATTTACCCGAACCCGAGACGCCGGTAACGACATTGAACTTGCCACGCGGAATGTTGACGCTGAGGGATTTGAGGTTGTGCTCGCGAGCATTGATGATCTGGATGCAGCCCTCAGCCCCGCTTTCGCCCAGAGGGACCGGGTGCAAAGGCAAAACTGCCTTTCGGGTTATTGTCTTCTCCCCCGTTGGGGATTTAGTTGGAATCTGACCCCAATTATTTGAAAAGTCTCGCACCTGATGCACCACGCCCATCTGCGCCGCATAGTCCTGCAAGGCCCGTCCAGTGTGTGAAGTGGCGTGCAACATCAGGTCCTCTGGCGTGCCAAACGCCACCACTTCACCACCGGCATCGCCGCCCTCCGGCCCGAGGTCAATCAGCCAGTCGGACGCCCGAATCACATCCAGGTTGTGCTCAATCACCAGCAGCGAATGGCCAGCGTCGAGCAGCTTGCGCAGCGCCCGCATCAGGTTGGCGATGTCATCGAAGTGCAGCCCGGTGGTGGGCTCGTCAAACATGAACAACACGCCCCGTTTGGCGATGGCCTGACGGCTGGCCGATGTACTTCTGGCGGCTTCGGCCAGAAAACCGGCCAATTTAAGCCGCTGCGCCTCGCCGCCGCTGAGCGTGGGTACCGGCTGGCCCAGCTTCAGGTACCCAAGACCTACATCCAAAATAGGCTGTAACGCACGGATGACCTCACGGTCATGTTCAAAAAGCATAGCAGCTTCGCTGACGGTGAGGTTCAAGACATCGGCTACGTTGAGGTGTTGTGTAGCGCCACGCTCAATCGTGATCTCCAGGATTTCAGGCCGGTAGCGCTTGCCATCGCAGTCCGGGCAACGCAGATAGACGTCACTCAGGAACTGCATCTCTACATGCTCAAAGCCGGAGCCACCGCAGGTGGGGCAGCGGCCGTCGCCATTGTTGAAGCTGAATTTGGAGGCCCTGTAACCGCGCTGTCTTGACAGCGGCGCATTGGCAAAAATATCACGAATCGCATCCCACGCGCCGACATAACTGGCCGGATTCGAGCGCGCGGTTTTGCCAATCGGTGATTGGTCCACAAACACCACATCACTCAACTGCTCGGCACCCAGCAGATGATCAAACACGCCCGGCGCTTCCGACGATTTGCCAAAGTGGCGCTTCAGGGCCGGGGCCAGGATGTCCTGGATCAGTGTTGACTTGCCAGACCCGCTGACGCCGGTCACACAGACCAGCCGCTGCAGTGGAAATTCGACGCTGACGTTTTTCAGGTTGTGCTCACGCGCGCCCTCCAGAATCAGGCGCGGCGTGCTGTCTGCCACCAACCGCCTGAAGCCCATGCCGACCTGCTTGCGACCACCCAGATAGGCACCGGTGAGCGTATCGGACTGGCACAAATCGGCGGTTGATCCGTCAAACACAATTTGCCCACCCAGCTCGCCCGGACCGGGCCCCATGTCAATCATGCGGTCGGCGGCCAGCATCACCGCCGGGTCGTGTTCCACCACCACCAGCGTGTTACCGGCATCGCGCAGGCGCTGCATGGCCTTGATGATGCGGTGCATGTCGCGTGGGTGCAGGCCAATGCTGGGCTCGTCGAGCACAAACAGGGTGTTGACCAGCGACGTGCCCAAAGCGGTGGTGAGGTTGATGCGCTGCACTTCGCCGCCGCTCAGGGTGCGGCTTTGGCGGTCGAGCGTGAGATAGCCAATGCCGACCTCGCACAGGTATTTGAGGCGGGTGCTGATTTCTTCGAACAGGAGTTTGAGGGCTTGTGTTTCGCCAGTCCTGACTCCTTCCCGAGCGGGGGAGGCAACTGATACAAGGCAATCAAAAAACCGCCGCAAGCGCTCCAGTGGCAGCAGCATCAAATCATGCAGGCACAAGCCCGGCAGCGCTTCAAGCTGATCGCGGGTCCACTTCACACCCACCGGCATGAAGCGCTTGGCCGGCTCCAGCACCGCATCGGCGGCGTCCTTGCTGCCAATCCGCCACAGCAAGCTCTCAAGCTTCAAGCGGGCACCGCCACAGGCCGGGCACCGCGTGTAGCTGCGGTACTTGGACAGCAGCACGCGGATGTGCATCTTGTAGGCCTTGGTTTCCAGGTATTCAAAAAAGCGCTTGATGCCAAACCAGTGCTGGTTCCATTTGCCGTTCCAGTTGGGCGAACCGTTGACCACCCAGTATTGTTGTTCGGGCGTCAGCTTGTACCAGGGTGTGTCGCGCGGGATGCCAGCCGACTCGGCGTGACGCATCAGGTCATCCTGCGCCTCTTGCCAAGCCGGGGTTTGCATCGGTTTGACAGCACCGGCGCGCAGCGTCAGTTTCTGGTTCGGGATCACCAGAGCGTAGTCCACGCCAATGACGCGTCCAAAGCCGCGACAGGTATCGCACGCGCCCACGGCCGAATTGAAAGAGAACATCGATGCGATCGGGTCGGTGTAGTGCAAATTGCTCTCAGGGCAATGCAGGCCGGTGGAGAACCGCCAGATCTCAGGGGCTTGTTTTGCTATTGAATTAGTAGCTGATTGCGCATGATCATCGGGGGCTAGAGCCTGATTTAATACATAAACATTGATCTGACCACTGCCATGCTTGAGTGCCACCTCGATGGCTTCCAGCACGCGGGCACGCTCCGTTGTCGCCAGCCGAAAGCGGTCGGCCACTACGTCCAGGACCTTGCGCTTTGATTGGGTGGCCGTGGCTTTGGGGTCAGAGCCCGACCCCAAATCCACTTCACGTTCAGCCTGTACCTTGGTGAACCCGCTCACCGACAGCCACTGCGCCACCTCATCTGGCGTGGCGCTGGCTGGCAGTTCGACCGGGAACGTGATGGCCAGCCGGACCTCAGCCGGGCCGTTGACCTGCACCACAGCGTCCACACCTGTCAAGGCCCTGGCGCGGGCCTGTATCGCAGCGTAAATCGACTCCGCCGAGTCGTGACGCACCGCTTGGCCGGTCTCACGGTCAAACAATTGACCGGCGCGCGCAAACAACAGTTTCAAGTGGTCGTTGAGCTCGGTCATGGTGCCCACCGTCGAGCGGCTGGAGCGCACCGGATTGGTCTGGTCGATGGCAATGGCCGGTGGCACGCCTTCGACCTTGTCCACGGCCGGCTTGTCCATGCGCTCCAGAAACTGTCGTGCATAGGCAGAGAAGGTCTCCACATAGCGCCGCTGGCCCTCAGCGTAGAGCGTGTCAAACACCAGGCTTGACTTGCCCGAGCCGCTCGGGCCGGTCACTACCGTAAGTTGATTGGTACGAATGTCGAGGTCGAGGTTTTTTAAATTGTGCTGACGCGCACCGCGAATGCGGATGATTCCGTGTGGCATGGATTGGGGTCTTTCCTGAGAGACCGATCATTCTAGGCAAAACGCAAAGATTTGCCGCGACGCAGGGCATTGTCCGCAGTGCGGCGGGTCTCAATACTTGAGCCGGGCGTAGTAGCTGGCTTGGGCCGCCTCGCGCGCCTGGCGCAGGGTATGGATGCCCATCGCATCAAGCAGCGGAATCAGCCGCAGCCAGATTTCGGCCGTGACCATGGCGTCGCCGAGCGCGGTGTGGCGCCCCAGCACCGTGAGGTTGAAACGCTCTGCGATGGCTTCCAGGCGATGCGACTCCTGATTCGGATGCACCACGGCTGACAGCAGCAGCGTATCGAGCACCGGCTGATGGAAAGACACACCGGTGCCGGCTTCCTGGAGTTGCAGAAACTTCATGTCGAAGGCGGCGTTGTGGGCCACCAGTACGGTGTCCTGGGCAAAGGCATGAAAGGCCGGCAACACCGCGCCGATATGCGGCTTGCCAGTGACCATGTCCTGCGTAATCCCGTGGATCCCGGTGGACAGCGCCGGAATCAAACGCACCGGATCCACCAGTTGTTCAAAGCTCTCCTGCCGCAGCAAGCGGCCGTTGACAATGCGCGCCGCACCGATCTGGATGATTTCGTCGCCCTCATCGGGGTTCAGGCCGGTGGTCTCGGTGTCGAACACGGTGTAAGACAACTCCGAGAGCCGCCGGTCATCGAGCTCGCTGGAGGATTCCATCACCTGGAACAGGTCAAAGTCGTAATACTCGGGGCGGCTGTCGCTGTGCAGCAACTGCGTGGCTTCGAGCTGCTCCTGCGCGCTGGCCAGCGGCAGCAGGAAGCGAAAGAAGGCTTCGTGGCGAATCCGCTCGCGCTCGAACCACATCTCGCCGCCATGGCGTTCCACCACATCACGCACCGTCAGCGGCGTGCTTTGCTCGCCGAAACGCATCGAATCCATCTCCCAGCTCATCACCGTCTCGCTGCTCATGGCATGGCCGGTCCAGATCAGGTCGAGTTGGGCGCGTTCTGCCACGACCTGGAGCCGCAGCCGTAGAAACTTGACTTCAAACTCATCCACCAGACGGCGCGACAGGTAGCTCAAAGCCTGTATCAGGGTAAAACTCTCGACTTTGAGCCAGAGACTTTCGTCCACACTGTCTGCCGCCACCGGGCACTGGCAATCGCTCTCGATGCGACGCCGCGCAGCCGTGATCAGATCCGCACCCAGCATGTCCTCCAGCGGCCAGCGCGTCTTGAGGCCTTGCGTGGAGTGCTGCACCAGGTCGGTCACGCGGGCGCTCATGGCCGCCAGCTCCTCGCGCAACACCCCCATGAAGCGCTCACGCATGGGCGGCTCCAAATCGGAATAACCGAGCATGTCGAGCGCTGCCTGCATGTTGGCCAGCGATGATCGGCTGCCCTCGGTGAGGCCATGCAGCAGCTGGTCGCGCAGACTCTCTTGCTCAAAGTTGCGCGTCACGTCGTCGAGCATCAACACAAAGCCACTGAAGGCATCGACATTGCTGGCATCGGTCTCGGCTGGCCGCACCGGCGCAATTTGCACGCGCAACAACTGGCCCGACGGTGTGGTGGTGACAAACTGGGTGGACGGGCTGGCAGCCCCGCGCACCATGCGCTGGTGCATGTTCTCCAGCGCATGGGCCAGCAGCTGGCGGTCAAACACGGCATAGATGGAGCGACCAATGCCAATCAGTTCAGCGCCATCGGCCAAACCGGGGGCGCGCGAAAAGCCCCGCAACTGAAGTCGGGCGCGATGGTTGTAAAGCAGGATACGCCCGTCCAGGTTGCACACCATCACGCTTTGGGTCAGCTCGGCCATCAGCGCCGACAGGCGATTCTTCTCCTGCTGCACGCGCTGGCTGGCTTGCGTGACCTGCTGCGCCATGTCTTCACGCAGGTGATCGCGCTGCGCCACCAGGGCATTGATGGCAAGCGCCAAGGAACGCGTTTCTGCGCTGCCGCTTGGACTCAATGGCTGCGCTGAGGTGGCCGTCAATAACACCCGTGCCTGTTCGGCCAGGCGCGCGGGTGCATTGGCAAAGCGCCGCAGCAACTCACGCAACAGCGCCGCCAGCAGCGCCAGCGCCACGGCCCAACTCATGCCCAGCAAGGCCAGGCGCGGCCCGAGCGCCAGGCCCACAGTCTCGCGTTGCTCTGGTTCCAGGGTGAACCAGATCAGCGCCCCCGTGATGCCAATCCAGACCGCCATGGCCAAACCAGCCGCGGCAATCCCCAGCAGCAGGCGGCGATCCATCTTCATGCCCGCCCTCCGAGCATCTCGGCTACTTTTTGCACCAATTCGCGGGTCGAGAAGGGTT
>JADGRK010000078.1 GCA_017880985.1 Rhodoferax sp.
ACTACCAGCACCTGATGCAACGCGTCGATATCAAGCAACTTGAGGCATTATTTGAGGCTCCAGCCCCCGTCGAACCTTCGCAGGTAGCTACTGAATCAATAGCACAAGGTGGTGAAGAGATTGCCCCAGTCATCAGCATTGATGACTTCAGCAAGATCGACTTGCGCATCGCCAGGATCGTCAATTGCGAGGCGGTTGCGGGCTCCACCAAGCTGCTGCGCCTGACACTGGATGTGGGTGAGGCCAAAACCCGCAACGTCTTTTCCGGCATTGCCAGCGCCTATCAGCCCGAACAACTGGTCGGCAAGCTCACGGTGATGGTCGCCAACCTGGCACCACGCAAGATGAAATTTGGCGTGTCTGAGGGCATGGTGCTGTCGGCCAGCGCGTCCGACGAGAAGGCGTCGCCTGGTCTCTACCTGCTCGAACCGCTCGACGGTGCCAAGCCGGGTATGCGGGTGCACTAGCAACCCGTCGGACTTTCTTTATTCCGGCGCGCCCTGCCACAGCATGTCGTAGCCCAACTCCTTGCTATCCACACACAGCTTGCCCACGGCCGCGAATTTTTCCTTGAACACGGTGTCGGCATGAGACTTCTCATGCTCCGCAAAAGACTTCCAGTAGGTCACGATCGCAATATGCTTTTCCGCTGTCCTGGAGGCACTCAGAGATCCCTCGTTCGAAACAAAACCGGAGAACTGAAATACCTGACCTGCGATGAATCCACCTTTATCTCCACCGTAAGTCTCTTTCACAACATTGCACATCTCGGCCAGCGCCAACTCGACATCATCAAACTCAACGCCGGGTTTGATGGTGGCTGTATTGAAAAGCATTTTTGCACCAAATGGGATGCTGATAGAAGAAAACAAAATCGGCCTCCGATTGAAATTCAACCACAGCGTCAAGCGCGGCGTCGTACTGCCTTCAGGATACCACGCAGGATTTCCAGTGGCGGCGGCGGGCAGCCCGGCACCACCACATCCACCGGAATCACATTCGCAACGCGCCCGGCGCTGGCATAATTCTCGCCAAAAATGCCACCGTCGCAAGCGCAATCACCCAGTGCCACCACCAGTTTGGGTTCGGGGATGGCGGCAAACGTGCGCTGCAAGGCAGTCACCATATTGCGTGACACGGGACCGGTCACCAACAACAGGTCGGCATGGCGCGGGCTGGCCACAAACTTGATCCCCAAGCCCTCAATGTTGTAATAGGGGTTGCCCAGGGCGTTGATCTCCAGCTCGCAGCCGTTGCACGAGCCGGCATCGACCAGTCGAATCGTCAGTGCCTGCCCCAGAATGTCGAGCAGGTCTGATTGGATTCGACCCATCTCGTCGTCTGCGCCAGCGACGAAGTAGGGCGCCGGTTCGGTTCGAATACCACTCTTGACGATTTGGCGAACAACTTTCCAGATCATAAATCCTGCCCCGAATAGCTGAGGTTGAACGACTTGTTGATGAGCGGAAAGTCGGGCACGATATTGCCGATCACCGCGTGCTCCAGCACCGGCCAGTTCTGCCAGGACGGGTCATGCAAGTGACAGCGCCGGATGCGTGGCTCACTGGCCGCCGTGTCGAGTTCCAGTGCCACAAAGATCTCCCCGCGCCAGCCTTCAACCCAGCCCGCACCGCGGGTTGCATGATCAGGCAAAGAAACCTGCTGGCGCACTGGACCGGTCGGCAGATCAGTGAGAATTTTCCGTATCAGCCGCAGTGACTCCGCCACTTCATCAAATCGAACCGACACGCGTGCCGCAATATCGCCATTGCGGTGGGTCGCCATCCTGACATTCAAAACGTCGTAGGGCACGGCAGGATGGTCGCAGCGCAAATCCAGCGCCTGCGCACTGGCGCGACCAGCCAGACCGGTCAATCCCAATTGCGCGGCCAGGGCCGGACTGACGCGCCCGGCGGTCACGAAGCGATCCTGCAAACCAGCGTGCTCGTCGTACACGGTACGCAAGCTCTTGAGTTCACCCTCGATGGCATCGCATTGCCGACCCAGTTGATCAATCGATGCCGTATCAACGTCGCTGGCAACGCCCCCCGGCTGCACATAGTCCATCATCAAGCGGTGGCCAAAAGCCACTTTGGACAGGCGCAGCCAATCTTCGCGCAATCGTGAGAACTGGGCCAGGCCAAACGCAAATGCCGCGTCGTTAGCCAAGGCACCCAAGTCCCCCAAATGGTTGGCAATGCGCTCACGCTCGAGCGCCAGGGCGCGCAGCCAGGACGCGCGCGGCAAAAGATTGAAGCTGGCGACCGATTCAAGCGCCATGCAATAAGCCCAGGCGTAAGCCACAGTGGAATCACCCGACACGCGCCCGGCAAGACGGTATGCCTGCAATGGCGCCAACTGCGTCATGCGTTGCTCAATACCTTTGTGCGTGTAGCCCAGGCGTTGCTCCAGGCGCAGCACCTTTTCACCCACGACGGAGAAACGAAAATGACCCGGCTCAATAATGCCGGCATGCACCGGGCCGACCGCAATCTCGTGTACACCGTCGCCTTCAACGCGGACAAACGGGTAATCAAGCAAGAGGGAATCCGGGAATACCTGGGTGACCTTTACCCCTTGGGCCAGGGGGACAAAATCGGTCGGCCAAGCACCATGATTGAGCCAGGGGCGCTGGTCTCTGGCATCCTGTGCGTGAATATTTGACAAGTCGGCCGCTGCGCGCTGCATTCTGCTGGCGACCGGAAAAACAGGCACCAGGTCCGGATAGCTTACCTGGCCGACCGCCAACGGCAACTCCAGCCAGAGCAAGCCTTCCAACGTGACATAGGCCGCACATACTGAAGCACTGGTATCCTGCGACATGCCCCACAATGCCACCAGCCGCCCACCGGCCTCGCGCACCGCGTAAGCCGTTGCCAGCCAGTCATCCGCCAGGATGCTGGCATACCAGATCGGCACCGGTGCCGCCATCCGCTGCAACTCGACGTTCAAGCCGGAAATCTTCATCGCCTCAGCCTCCGAGCATCAAGGCCGCCTGAACATACCAGCCGTTCAGGTAAGGCGGAATATACAAACCCAGCACCAGCCCCAATCCAATGTGAACAAACACTGGCACCAGGGCCGGCGGGTGCGCCAGCGGCTTGAGCGAGGTCTCACCGAACACCATCGGCAGCACCCGAATCAAAATCGATGCGAAAGCGACCCCCAGCGAGAGCAACAGAAACGGTGTCGCCCATGGTTGCTCGCGCATGGCGGTGGTCAAAATCAGGAACTCACTGGCAAAGACGCCAAACGGCGGCATGCCCAGAATCGCCATCACGCTCAGCATCAGACCCCAACCCACGTTCGGGTTGATCTTGATCAGGCCACGAATCTCACTCATCACCTGGGTACCGGCTTTTTGCGTCGCGTGGCCGACCGTAAAAAAGACCGCCGACTTGATGAGGGAATGCACCGTCATGTGCAACAAGCCGGCAAAATTGGCGACCGGCCCGCCCATGCCAAAGGCGAAGGTGATCAAACCCATGTGTTCAATCGACGAATAGGAAAACATGCGCTTGACGTCTTTCTGGCGCGACAGAAAGAACGAGGCTACCACCAGCGAGAGCAAGCCAAAACCCATCATAAGCTGGCCCGCCATGGGACTGTGCAAAGCACCATCGGTGAGCACCTTGCAACGTAGCACCGCATACATGGCCATGTTGAGCAACAGGCCCGATAGCACGGCGGACACCGGCGTCGGTCCTTCGGCGTGCGCATCGGGCAACCAACTGTGCAAGGGCACCATGCCGACTTTGGTGCCATAGCCAACCAACAGAAAAGCAAAGGCGATCGTGATGATTGAAGGATCAAGTTGCACTTTGATCGCATCCAGACTGGTCCACAGCAAAGTGGCACTCTCCGGGCCCAGAACTTTTTCAGCCGCCATATAGAGCAACACGGTGCCAAACAAGGCCTGCGCAATACCCACGCCACACAAGATGAAATATTTCCAGGCCGCCTCCAGGCTGGCCGCGGTGCGATAGACGCTGACCAGCAGCACAGTTGTCAGCGTGGCGGCTTCCATCGACACCCAGACAATGCCCAGGTTATTGGTGGTAAGCCCAAGCAGCATGGTGAAGTTGAATAACTGGTACATGCTGTGGTACAGACGCATGCGCGGCGGCGTCATCTTGCCGTGGTCCTGCTCAACGCGCATGTAGGGCCGCGAGAAAATAGCCGTGGTGAGGCCCACAAAACAAGTCAGCGTGACCAGAAAGACGTTCAGCGGATCGATGAAGAATTGCTTGTCCCAGACCAGCATCGGCCCGTCACTGACAATTTGTGCGGTCAGAAAGCAGGCGGCAACAAAGGTACCCAAACTGAAGGTCACATTGATGTTGCGCGCGTAATCACGATGCCCGGTGACCGCCAGCACCGCGCCGCCCAACAGCGGGATAGCCAAAACAAAAAACAATGCGTACACAGTCAGTCTTCCTTGAGCGCTTCGAGATTGTGAATATCGAGGCTGTCAAATTTTTCGCGGATCTGGAACATGAACACACCCAGAATCAGCACCCCCACCAGTACGTCAAGTGCCACGCCAAACTCCACAATCATCGGCATGCCATTGGTGACCGACGTGGCGGCGAAAATCAGTCCGTTTTCCATGGAAAGAAACCCGATGACTTGCGGCACCGCCTTGGAGCGGGTGATCATCATCATGAAGGAGAGCAGCACACAAGCCAGTGCAATGCCGAGCGAGCCACCGGCCATGGTGTGAGACAGACGGGAAATCGGCCACGCCAGACTAAAGGAAAAAATCACCAGGCCAATACCGACCAGCATGGTGGTTGGAATATTGATCAATGTTTCGACGTCCCAACGCACGTTCAACTTTCGGATCACCCGGTGCAACATCCAGGGGATAAAAATGACTTTGAGTGCCAAGGTCAAAGCCGCCGAGATGTAAAGATCGGGTTGGTGCGTGACATAACCAAGCAAAACCGAAGCCGCCACCAGCGCGGCGCCCTGGATGGTAAAGAGATTGATCAGCGAGGTGATACGCCGCTGCGAGATCATGGCAAACGACAGCATCAAAATCAGGGTCGCAAACAGGTTGACCAATTGGGGCGCAAATTTGATCATGACACCCCCAACAAGATGTTCACCAGCAGGCCAATCACGGCCAGTAGAAAAGCCGTGCCGAGAAATTCGGGCACGCGAAAAATCCGCATCTTGGCGCTGAGCGTCTCGATCAGCGCCAATAAGAATCCACCTACTGCCAACTTGAAGACCAGCACTGGCAGCGCCAGGGCCAGCGCCAGCGGCGCATTGGCCTCGGCCACGCCCCATGGGAAGAACAGCGCCAGCCCAACGCACGAATAGGCAAACAATTTCAGACTCGCCGCCCATTCCAGCAGCGCCAGGTGGCGTCCAGAATATTCGAGGATCATGGACTCATGAATCATGGTCAGTTCCAGATGGGTTTCAGGGTTGTCCACCGGCACCCGTGCGTTCTCTGCCAATGACACCATGGTGAACGCCACCCCGGTCACCAGAAAACTGGGGTAAATCGCAAACTCCCGGTGCGCCAGTGTTTCAACGATGGTGGTAAGCGACGTTGAGCGCGACACCATGGAGGCACAAAAAAGTACCATCAACAAGGCCGGCTCCGCCAGAAATCCGACCAACATTTCGCGCCGTGCTCCCAATGTGCCGAAGGCTGTGCCGACATCCATCGCTGCCAGCGAAATAAACACCCGCGCCAAGGCGAATAAACCGACCAGGGCGATCGCATCTGCCGCGGGCGATAACGGCAGATCGGTGGACAGGGTTGGAATAATGGCACTGGCCAGCAACATGCAACCAAAGACGATGTAAGGGGCCATGCGGAACAGGGGTGAGGCGTGCTCGGCCAACACCGATTCCTTGTTGAAGAGCTTGTGCAGCACCCGGTACGGCTGCAGCAAGCCCGGGGCTGACTTGTTCTGCATGCGGGCACGCCACTGGTTGACCCAGCCCGTCATCAGAGGTGCGAGCAGCAGCGCCATCACAATCGCCAGCAATTGGGACAGGAGACCTAGCCAGCTCATCGCTTCACCACCATCAGAACCGTGATCAGGGTCACAAAGCTGTACATCAGATAGACCGCAATGCGCCCCTGCTGCAACAGACCGATCAGCCTTGAGATCCGTTCCACCGCCCGCGCCACCGGCAGATACAACCAGTACCACAGCGGGTCTTCGACTGTGACACGATAACGCGGCTGCTCATCGAACGGCGTTGGCAACTCACGCTTCATGCGAAACATGGGATCGAAAATCTGCCGGATCGGTTGACCAAAACCTTCCGCCGTATCCTGCATACGCGCGTTTTGCCAGGGGTAACCGCAGTCCCAGGGCGGCACCCGACGGGTCCGTCCGTGGTACAACTTGCGCACCAGCAGAAAGGCCAGAGCAAAGCTCGCCAGCACACCCAGCAGGAAGATCGCGGGCGCATAGCTGGCACGCTCGATGCTCACCGGCACCAGCAGCCAGCCATTGGCCGCGACCGACTGTTCCAGGCCGGCCGACACCAGCAATTGCGTCACCGGGTCAATCAAGCCGATGATCTGGTTGGGAATCAAACCGAGCAAAACACAAGCCGCCGCCAGCCACAACATGCCAACGCGTTCCCAGATGCCCGCGTCGTGCGCCTGCGACAACTTCTCTTCGCGCGGCTGGCCGAGAAAAATAATGCCGAAATACTTGACCATGGTGTAGCCCGACAGCGCCGCAATCAAGGCGATCAGGGCAGCCAAGACGGGCACCAGCATATTGAGAAACGAGCTTGGCAGCCCGGCGGTGAACAAGAAGCTTTGCAGCAGCAGCCACTCGCCAACGAATCCCCCCAAGGGCGGCAGACCGGCGCAAGCCAGGACCCCGATCAGGGTCGGCCAGGCCACCCACGGCACATAGCGCATCAAGCCACCGAGCTTGCCCAGATTGCGCTCGCCGGTGGCATGCATCACCGCGCCAGTGCTACAAAATAACAGGCTCTTGAAGAAGGCGTGGCTGATGACGTGATACAGGGCAGCGGTCAGAGCCAGTGCCGACAGCGTTTTCATGCCATAGGCCGAGAACAACAGTGACAAGCCAATACCGGCACACATCAAGCCAATATTCTCGATCGAGGAATAGGCCAGCAAACGCTTCATCTCCACCTGCACCGTGGAGAAAACAACGCCAAACAGCGCAGTCAGCAAACCGATTCCCAGCAGCAGGGCACCCCACCACCAGATTCGCGTCTGCAAAAGATCAAACGACACTCGAAGAATGCCGTACAAGGCAATTTTGAGCATCACGCCACTCATCAAGGCCGATACCGGTGACGAGGCGGCCGGGTGCGCTTCGGGCAACCAGACATGCACCGGCAAGATGCCCGCCTTGGCGCCAAAACCAAACACCGCAAGCAAGAACGCCACTGAACTCCAGAACGGTGACAAGTGCTGAGCCCGCATGTTGGCGAACGTGTAGTCACCCGTGTTGGCCTGCAAAACGCCAAAACACAGCAGAATGCCCAAAGCGCCGACGTGGGCCACCAGCATGTAAATAAAGCCCGCGCTGCGAATTTCGGGAATGCGGTGGTTGGAGATGACGAGGAAAAATGACGACAGGGCCATGGTCTCCCAAACCACCATGAAGGCGTAGGCATCGTCGGCCAACACGACCATCGCCATGCTGGCCAGAAAAACGTGATATTCGAGACAAATCAGGCCGGGCGGCGTTCCCTCACCCTTGCGAAAATAGCCGGCCGCAAACGCTGACACGCCAGCTGACACGCCACCAATGACCATCAGGAAAAAAGCCGAGAGACTGTCCAGACGCAGGTGAAATGGCAGTTGCGGCAGCCCGATCGGCAGCACGGCAACTTCGGCACCACTGCCAGCAGCGCTCAAAGCCAGCCCCAGCAACAACAACGAAAAAAAACCGCCAACCGGGAACAGCACAACCGCCACCAAGCGAAAGCGCCGCAGAGCAAACACGCCCAGCACGCCAATCAAAAGCCAAGCTGCGACCACCACCAAAACCCAGTCCAGATGGATCCACGCCGCGGGATGAGCAAAACTAGTCATTGCGCGTCAACCAAGAAGAATCCCAATGCATAAGTGGTCAATGGTACAGACTTTTCTTGAGCGTCAGGCAGCCGCCGGGCAGACCCTAACGGATCACGGGTTCGTCGGTACGTTCTACCTCATCAGCAACTGCCTCGATCAGCCTGGGTATCTCTCGATGGCGCAGGCCTATACCCTGGAGGAAAACGGCCACGAGATCGGCGGCCATACCCGGACCCACCCTGACCTGACCACGCTACCGTCGGCCGAGCAGAAGGTAGAGATCTGCGGAGGGCGCACCGATCTGCTTGATGGTGGATTCAAACCTCCAGTGTCGTTCGCATATCCGTATGGAAGATTCGATGCTAGTGCCCGAGCAGCGGTTGCATCCTGCGGCTTCACAAACGCTCGCACTACTCTGCTAAATGGCCCTGAGTCGTTGCCGCCAGCCGATGCCTGGGCTACGATCGCAACTCTCTATCCTGTCTCAACCGGGCCATCCGTCTCGCAAATGAAACAGACGATCATTGCAGCAGAGGCTGGCGGGAACAAGTGGGTGCAGATCCTATGGCATGACATCGTTACCCCGTCCGACCCTGGCTGGGATGACGGTTACTCTCAAGCGAGTTCCGAGTTCGCGGCATTTCTGACTTGGCTCCAGGGTGAAGTGGGCGCAGGCCGTGTCATCG
>JADGRK010000079.1 GCA_017880985.1 Rhodoferax sp.
TGGCGCATAGCCCTGAAGATACTTCAGGCTTTCAGTGGCTGCCAGATCTGCTATTGATGTCATAGCTGCATACGTAATAAAAACGGTGGCTATGGGCCTGTTTGGCTTAAACTTCCCGGCGCAATGCCGGGAACAGGATGACATCGCGGATGCTGGCGCTGTCGGTCAACAGCATCATCAGACGGTCAATGCCGATGCCGCAGCCGCCGGTGGGTGGCATGCCGTATTCCAGCGCCCGAATAAAGTCGTGGTCATAGTACATGGCCTCGTCATCGCCATCGTCTTTGGCGGCCACCTGGGCCTGGAAGCGGGCGGCTTGCTCCTGCGCGTCGTTCAACTCGCTGAAACCGTTGCCAAACTCGCGGCCGGTGATGTAGAGCTCAAAGCGCTCGGTCACACCGGGCTTGTGGTCACTGGCACGCGCCAGCGGCGAGATTTCAACCGGGTGCTCGCAGATGAAGGTCGGTTGCCACAGCTTCTCTTCGACCGTCTCTTCAAAGTACAGCACTTGCAGGCTGGCCAGGCTTCGGTTCGAGAGGTGATGCTTGGCCTCGCTCAGGCCCAGCTTGCGCAGGGCGCTGATGAGCCAGGCCGCATTGTCAAGCTTGAGTTCGGTGCCGCCCTCCAGCAACTCGCCACCCACGGTGTGTTTGCAGATGGCTTCATGGATCGTGAGTCGCTCAAAAGGTTTGGCCAGATCGACTGACTTGCCACCATAGGTCAGGTGCAGGCTGTCCACGGTCTTGTGTGCCGCATCACGAATCAGCGCTTCGGTGAAAGTCATCAAATCCTGGTAATCCCAGTAAGCCGCGTAGAACTCCATCATGGTGAACTCGGGGTTGTGGCGCACGCTGATGCCTTCGTTGCGGAAGCTGCGGTTGATCTCGAACACGCGATCAAAGCCGCCGACGATCAGGCGCTTGAGGTAGAGCTCGGGCGCGATGCGCAGGAACATCTGCTGGTCCAGCGCGTTGTGGTGCGTGGCGAAGGGCCGGGCAATGGCGCCACCCGGGATGGGGTGCAGCATCGGCGTTTCGACTTCGAGAAAATCGTGCGCCACCATGAATTCCCGGATGCCGCTGACCGCCTTGCTGCGCGCCACAAAGCGCGCTCGGGTGTCCTCGTCGGTCATCAGATCGACATAGCGCTGGCGGTATTTGAGCTCCTGATCGTTCATGCCGTGAAACTTGTCGGGCATCGGGCGCAGGCTCTTGGTCAGCAGGCGCACTTCGGTGGCGTGGATCGAGAGCTCGCCGGTCTTGGTCTTGAAGACGGTGCCAACGGCGGCCACGATGTCGCCCAGGTCCCAGTGCTTGAAGCTGGCATACACGTCTTCGCCCACATCGTCGCGCTTGATGTAAATCTGGATCCGCCCGCTGCTGTCCTGCAAGGTGGCAAAACTGGCCTTGCCCATGACGCGCTTGAGCATCATGCGCCCGGCCACTTTGGCGGTGGCAGCTTGTTCGACCAGGCCTTCAGGCGTTTGCCCGGCGTGCGCCGCAAACAGATCGGCGGCATGGTCAGTCGGCTTGAAATCATTGGGGAAAGCGATGCCCTTGCCTTCAAGCTGAAGCTGGCGCAGGGCCTTGAGCTTCTCGCGCCGCTCGGCCATCAACTGGTTTTCATCCTGGGGGGCTGGAGCGGGGTGGTGGTCTGACATGAGGCTTTAATCCTGAGGGCGGCAAAGGGAAAGGTGAATGGCGTTGAAGCCGCAGGGCGTGATTTTAAGTTGCCGCGCCCGGTCGTTATGATGCGGTGAGATTTATACCTGATCAATGCGGTTCTGGTTGGCTGTCATTGCGGGCTTGAACCGCAATCCATGCCCGCGCACCATGGATGCCCCCGGATCGCAGTCCGGGGCAGGCGCCTCAGGTCCGGCATGACAGTAAACGAACAGTATTAAGACCCAGACTGATGTTCTATCAAATTGTTTCCCTGCTGCTTGAAGTCGCCACTGGTGTGCTCGCCGGGGCCTGTCTGCTGCGGCTCTATATGCAGTACCAGCGCATTCCGATGTCGGCGCGTTCCGGCAATCCGCTGGGGCGTTTTATCTTTGCCTTGACCGACTGGCTGGTGCTGCCGCTGCGGCGTGTGTTGCCCCCAATCGGGCGACTCGACAGCGCCAGCCTGGTGGCGGCCTGTTTGCTGGAACTGCTGCAGTTTGGGCTGTTGTGGTTGTTGGCCGGGGCCGACGGCGGCTTGTTTGCGGTGCCGATTCTGGCCGCTTTTGGCCTGCTGCACTTGATTATTTCCGGGCTGACCGGCTTGGTGATTGTCTATGCGGTCTTGTCCTGGATGCCGACCCAGTCGGTCATTTCGGATGTCATCGAGCGTCTGTGTGCGCCGCTTTTGACGCCGATTCGTCGTCTGCTGCCGCTGGTTGGTGGCATTGATCTGTCGCCATTGGTACTGCTGGTGCTGCTACAGATTGCCTCCATTCTGCTCGGGCATCTGCAGGGGGCGCTGCTTTGAACTGATGCTCAGCCCACCGCATCGGCCGGTTGGCGCGTCAGCATGGCCAGCGTATTGGCGATGATCTTGCGTAGTTCACGGCGGTCGCTGATAAAGTCGATGGCGCCTTTGGTCAGCAGGAACTCAGCGCGTTGAAAGCCTTCGGGCAGGGTGACCCGCATGGTGGATTCAATCACCCGTGGGCCGGCAAAACCGATCAGCGCTTTGGGCTCGGCAATCACCACATCGCCTAAAAATGCAAAGCCGGCGCTCACCCCCCCCATGGTGGGATCGGTCAGCACGCTGATAAACGGCAAACCTTTTTTGGCCAGATGCGTCAGCGCCGCATTGGTCTTGGCCATTTGCATCAGGCTCAGCAGGCCTTCCTGCATGCGCGCGCCGCCGGTCGAGGAGAAACAGACAAACGGCACTTTTTCTTCGATCGCGGTATGCACCCCGCGCACGAATCGCTCGCCCACCACCGAGCCCATGCTGCCGCCCATGAATTCAAATTCGAAGCAGGCGGCGACAATGCCGATGCCGAGGACGGTGCCGCCCATGACTACCAGCGCATCGGTTTCGCCGGTGTTCTCCAAGGCTTCTTTCAAGCGCTCGGGGTACTTGCGGCTGTCCTTGAACTTGAGTGCATCCACCGGCAGTACTTCTTGCCCGATTTCAAAGCGCCCTTCGTTGTCCAGAAAGACGTTGAGCCGCGCCCGCGCGCCAATGCGGTGATGGTGATTGCAGGTCGGGCAAACGTTCTGGTTTTGCTCCAGATCGGTCTTGTAGAGCACGGTGTCGCAACTGGGGCATTTGATCCACAGACCTTCTGGCACGGTGCGCCGGTCGGCCCGGTTGCTGGGCGCAATTTTTGGGGGGAGTAGTTTTTCGAGCCAACTCATGTGCGTTCCTAATCAGTTGAGGACAGAGCTGGCTCGCTTCGCGTAGCTGCGGTCTGTCCCACAAAGTCTCAATTATCCAGCGCAGTTCGGATTTCACGCAAGAATTTCTGCGCGACGCCCGCCACCTGGTTGCGCGGCTGGGCGTCAATCAACTCAATGATCCTGCTGCCGATGACGACCGCGTCGGCGACTTTGCCAATGGTGCGTGCCGTGGCGGCGTCACGGATGCCAAAACCGACGCCCACCGGCACCTTCACATACTGGCGGATGCGTGGCAGCATCGCCTCGACTGCCGCGGTGTCGAGTGCGCCCGAGCCGGTGACGCCCTTGAGCGACACATAGTACACATAGCCGCTGGCGATACGCGCCACTTGCGCCATACGCTCGTCGGTGCTGGTGGGGGCCAGCAAAAAGATCAAATCCAGGTCGTGGGCTTTGAGCTCTGCAGCAAATTCCTCACATTCTTCGGGCGGGTAATCGACGATCAGCACGCCATCTACGCCGGCGGCGCAGGCATCCTGCACAAAGGCGCTGAAGTTGCCGCCGCTGGCATGTTTTTGGTTATAGCGTTCCACCGGATTGGCGTAACCCATCAGCACCACCGGTGTGGCGGCATCCTGCTGGCGAAAAGTTCGCACCATGTCCAGCACCTGAACCAGGCCAACGCCCGCGGCAAGCGCCTTGTCACCCGCCTTTTGAATCACCGGGCCGTCGGCGCTGGGGTCGGAAAACGGCACACCGAGCTCGATGATGTCGGCTCCACCGGCAACCAATGCATGCATCAGCTCGGGCGTGACATCGGCAAACGGGAAACCGGCTGTAACGAAAGGAATCAGCGCCTTGCGGTGCAGCGTCTGTAGTCGGGAAAAGGTGGCGGCAATGCGGCTCATTTGACAACCTTCACAATCGCTTCGTCCGCAGCCAGGCCGCCCTTGACTGATTGGCCATGACAGCTCGGGCGGCAATAAAAATCGGCATGACTCAAATCGGCGACCGTGCCAATGTCCTTGTCGCCCCGGCCTGACAGGTTAACCAGAATCGATTGGTCGCTGCGCAGGGTCTTGGCGAGCTTCATCGCGTAGGCCACGGCGTGGCTCGATTCCAGCGCCGGGATGATGCCTTCGGTGCGGCACAGGTAGTGGAAGGCATCCAGCGCCTCTTGATCGGTGATGCCGACGTATTGGGCGCGGCCAATGTCATGCAGGTGAGCGTGTTCCGGGCCAACGCCGGGGTAGTCCAGGCCAGCGCTGATGCTGTGGGTTTCTGTCACCTGGCCATTGTCGTCTTGCAGCACATAAGTGCGGTTGCCGTGCAGGACGCCGGGGCTGCCGCGCTGGATGGAAGCCGAGTGCTTGCCGCTGTCGAGGCCTTCACCGGCGGCTTCGACACCAATCAGCCGGGTCGCTTGATGGTCAATATAAGGATAAAAGATACCCATGGCGTTGGAGCCGCCGCCGACGCAAGCCACCACGACATCGGGTTGTGTTGTCTGGCAGCCCGCGTCGCGCAGCATCTCCGGCATTTGCAGCAGACACTCTTTGCCGATGACGCTCTGGAAGTCGCGCACCATCATCGGGTAAGGGTGTGGGCCGGCCACAGTGCCGATGATGTAGAAGGTGTTGTCCACATTGGCGACCCAGTCGCGCATGGCTTCGTTGAGGGCATCTTTCAGGGTCCGGCTACCGCTGGTGACGGGCACCACGCGGGCACCCAGCAGCTTCATCCGATAGACGTTGGGACTCTGGCGCTTGACATCTTCGCTGCCCATATAGACCACGCATTCAAGCCCATAGCGGGCGCAAATGGTGGCGGTGGCGACACCGTGCTGGCCGGCACCGGTTTCGGCAATCACGCGCGGCTTGCCCATGCGGCGGGCCAGCATCGCCTGGCCAATGGTGTTGTTGATCTTGTGGGCGCCGGTGTGGTTGAGGTCTTCGCGCTTGAGGAAGATTTGCGCACCGCCTTGCTCGCGGCTCATGCGGGCAGCGTGATAGACGGGTGAGGGGCGTCCCACAAAATGCGCCATTTCGTAGTTGAATTCAGCCACGAAGGCCGGATCAAACTGGTACCTGGCGTAGGCAGTTTTGAGTTCATTGATGGCGTGCGTCAGCGTCTCGGAGGCGAAACTGCCGCCATAGACGCCGAAGTGGCCACGCGGGTCGGGTTGTTGGTATGGATTCATGGTTGATCAGCGGTTCGAACCGCCGCGACAAATTGTTTGATCTTTTCGGGGTCTTTGATGCCTTGATGGCCGGGGCCAGACAACTCGACCCCCGAGCTCACATCGACGGCCAGCGTTTTACAGCGCGGCCGCAGCTGCAAGATGCCCTCGGTCACGTTGGCAGCGTTGAGCCCACCACTCAAGACGAGGTGAGCGTTGACGTTTGGAGGCAGCAGTGACCAATTGAATGTTTGCCCGCCACCGCCGTACCCATCAACATGGGCGTCGAGCAAAATGGCCTGGGCTTGTGAGTAATCGAATGCGAATTTTACGAGATCGAAGTGGCGACCGGCTGCGCCCAGCGGTATGCGCGCGGCGCGCAAGAATGGGCGTGCGCCGTCGCCGCTCGCGGCCAGACATTGTTCAGGCGTTTCTTCGCCATGAAATTGGGCCATAGACCCCGTCACACTTGCGCAAGCAGCTATTATTTTGGTAGTACTCTGGTTGACAAACAGGAGCACCGGTGTGACAAAAGGCGGCAGCCGTCGGGCCAGCTCGGCAGCTCTTTGGGGCGACACATAGCGTGGACTTTTTTCGTATAGCACAAAACCGATCGCATCGGCTCCGGCGGCGACGGCGGCATCGACATCCTGTTCGCGCGTCAAGCCGCAGATCTTGATCCGGGTGCGTTGGGCCATTGGAACGCCCATGGGGAGCGGCCCGGCGTCGCTCAATGCTGGCTGGTTACGGGATATTTGACTCATGGCAATCCATCATAAAGCGGCGAGCGATCTGGCAAACCCCAGTGCGGGGCGTAACGGGGCCCGAGAAAATAAAGTCCGTGGGGCGAAAAGGTGGCGGCCGCGGCGTCGCGGTTGCGCGCCAGCAGGACTTCGGCCAGCCAGTCTGGCGGGCGCTTGTGCTGACCGACCGCAATCAGGCAACCCATGATATTGCGAATCATGTGGTGTAGAAACGCATTCGCCTCAAACTCGAAGCGCCAGTAGGCACCGCGCTGGGATATGTCGATCCGTTCGACGATCTTGACCGGCGACAGTGCCTGGCAGGCGGCGGCCCGAAACGAGGTGAAGTCATGCGCGCCCAGCAGTTGCGCTGCGGCCTGCTGCATCGCGACCAGGTCCAGCGGACGAAATACCCAGCCGACACGGCCCGCATCGATACTCGGACGCACCGGCGATTCCAGCAATACGTAAGCATAACGGCGCGACAGCGCGCTGGCGCGGCAGTGAAATTCAATCGGCACGGCCTGTGCCCATTGCACGGCCATGTCGTGCGGTAAAAAAGAGTTGGTTCCGCGCACCCATGACACCGGGCTGCGCTCCAGCCGGGTGTCGAAATGGATGACCTGCATCAGGCCATGAACACCGGCATCGGTGCGACCGGCACACACGGTTGAAACCCTGTGTGCGGCGAACTTGCCTAATGCGGCTTCAAGCTGGTCCTGTACGGTTTGGCCCGACAACTGGCTTTGCCAGCCCTGGTAGGCTTGGCCGTTATAGCTGATGCCAAGTGCCAGCCGCACGGCAGCGCCGCATTGGCTAGAGATGACTCAGGGCGCGTTGCGCCTTGATTTTCATGTCGCCCGTGGCTTCCGAGATCACTTCTTCTATCAGTGAGCGCGCTCCGTCATCGTCACCAATGTCTCGAAACTCTTGCGCCAGTGCCAACTTGGTCGCCAGCGGGTCTTCCGGTTCGTTCGGTGTTGCGCTCTCGTCTGTTTTGGGCGGTTCTCCCAAATCGAGGGACAAGGAGCCCAAATCAAACTCCAGCATGCCCGCATTGAATGGGGCGCGTACCGTCGACTCAGGCGCGGCCAGATTCATTGGGCTGGTGGCACCAAAACTGGCGGCTGCTTGTTGCTTGAAATCGTCGGGGCCGGCTGTCGATGCAGTCAGATCGTCCGTTGGGAGGTCCAGGTCGGGCAGGGAAAATCTGACGGGGTTCATTTCTACCGGCGCTTCGGGTGTTTCAAACGGTGCACTGGCCGCGGAGTCCAAACCGAAGTCCAGATCGAGCGCCGCCGTGCCGGGTTCTTGCGCTTGATCTTCAGTGGTGGTCCGGTCACCACTGGCTCTGGTTTCACGGATCGCGTTGACGGGTTGTTCATCAAGTGAAAAATCAAGATCCAGGTCAAGGTCAGTCGATCCACTGACCTGAGGCGCAACGGCCTGGGTCGGCAGAGCCTCCGCGCTGCTCAGCGCATCCATGCTGAAGTCCAGCGGTGCCGGACGCGAGGGCGTGCCATCCGGATTGTTGGGTTGACCTCCGGGCTGATACAAGGCGTTGCCCGGGTCAATGCTCAGGCCCAGTTCGCAAATGCGCTCCCAGTCCGATCCTTCGCCCTTGCATACCCTGAAGGCCAGCGTGGCGGTATTTTCAAACGCTTTGGTGTCAAGCCGTTTGGCAAAGATTGCCAGCAATTTCTGATGAATCGCGATCCGTCCGGGGTTGGTACGCAGGGCATCTTTCAGAATTTCCTCGGCCTGCAAATCACGCCCATAAGCCAGGTAAACATCCGCTTCGGCGACTGGGTCAACGTCATCGACAGCGTCGAGTTGGCTCGGTGAATAGACCATGGAGGAACCGGTGGCCGCGCTGTCACTGGTATCGACACTCTGCCCGCCACTGGCACCAAAGAACGAGTCAGGTTGCAAACGGCTTTGCAGGAAAGAGCTGTCGGCCAGAGCGGCACGCTTGTGCTGCCTCACTCGGTAATAGCCAAATCCGGCCAACAAAGCGATCAGACCGATGACGCCAGCCGGTGCCAAGGGGTTTTCAAGCAGACCATCAACCATGCTGGGTTGGGTTTGCGGTACCCCAGTCGCTGCCGGAAGTTTTGCTACGGATGATGCAGCGGGCTTTGGCGCGGAAGCGGTCTGCGACGCCGCGGGGACTGGTTTTGAGGCGGCGGCAACTAGCGCCGCTTCATCCAAAAGGGCGCAGATGTCGTCATCATCCCGGCCCGTGCCGGGAGGCGTTCCGCAAGCCGGGCAGACCGGCTGGGACTCATTCAATTCGTCAAACTCAATACCGCATTCCAAGCAGCGCATGGCTCATACTCCGGCCTCAGTGTAAACGAGAGGCGCGGGCTTCGTCAAAAGTCTCGAAATCGGATCGCAGGAA
>JADGRK010000080.1 GCA_017880985.1 Rhodoferax sp.
CAGGCGCTTCCAGGCTACCTCGCGGTTGCTGTGCTGGCTGCGCCCGTCCTGGCACTGCACCACGATGCCGGTCGGAATGTGCGTCATGCGCACGGCGGAATCGGTTTTGTTGATGTGCTGACCACCGGCGCCGCTGGCCCGAAAGGTGTCCACCCGCACGTCAGCCGGGTTGATGTCGATCTCGATCGAGTCATCAATCTCGGGATAGACAAACACGCTGGCAAAGCTGGTGTGGCGACCGCCCGCAGAGTCAAACGGGGATTTTCGCACCAGCCGGTGCACACCGGTCTCGGTCCGCAGCAAGCCAAAGGCGTATTCGCCCTCAATCTTGATGGTGGCGCCCTTGATGCCGGCCGTGTCACCTGCCGTCTCGTCCTCCAGCGTGGCTTTGAAGCCCTTGCGCTCGGCATAGCGCAGATACTGGCGCAGCAACATGCTGGCCCAGTCACAGGCTTCGGTGCCGCCAGCACCGGCCTGAATATCCAGAAAGGCGTTCAGCGGGTCAGCCGGGTTGTTGAACATGCGGCGGAACTCCAGTCCTTCAATGATGGCGGCCAGCTTCGCAGTCTCGGCCTCAATCGTCATCAGACCGGCGCTATCGCCCTCCTCTTTGGACATGTCATAAAGCTCGGTGTTGTCAGCCAGCTCGCCGGTCAGGTTGTCAAGCGTGAGCACGACGCCGTCAAGCGCCTTTTTTTCACGCCCAAGCTCCTGGGCGCGCTTGGGATCATTCCAGACGGTCGGGTCTTCCAGTGACGCGTTGACGGTTCTCAGACGCTCCGATTTGGCGTCGTAGTCAAAGATACCCCCGTAGATCGGCGGTGCGTGCGCTCAAATCAGAAAGTTGGGTGCCAATGAGGTTGATGCGTTCTGCGTCCATGATGCGAGTCCTAAACTATAAATGCCGAATAACCTGCCATTTTCTCACGCCCAGCCCGCATGGCTGGCAACCCGCAAGGAAGTGCGATTCAAAGCCCCACTTGCGATCAGGCAGCGGGGTTTTTTATTCATCAAAATTGCCTTGACATGGCCGCCTTAGTCGGATATCTTAAAGATATCCAAGTGACGGAGAATTTTCTATGCTTCATCGTGCAACTGCCGACCAAATTGCGTTCCGCTACCGTAATATTGACAGCCCCACTGGCATCACGCGTGAAACCGCCAAACGGCTGGCAGACCGATTGGGTGTTGATGAGACCCAGACTATCCATATTGCGCTGCACGAAATGGCAGTCAAGCTGCTGCCGCAGTACGAAGCCGACGATGGCCCGTTGACTGCCTCTCAGATTCGGCAGCTCAAAAAGTGCACGCTGCCGGGCAAGAAACGTTCGGTACGCTCCAGCCTGTTTGAGGTAGAGGCCATATGACGTTGCCGTGGTGGGGCGAACCCACGGCTGGAGAGATCGTGTGGTGCCACTTTCCGGACAGCATCAGCCCTCGCCCCAAGCCGCGACCCGCATTGATTCTGGTGGTGTTCGACGACGATGCGCCACAGTTTACCGTGCGTGTTGCCTACGGCACCAGCCAACGTACAACCAGCTTGCACCGGGGTGAATTTGCCATCCTGCGGGATCACAATTTGGCCGCTTATAGCGCCGCAGGTCTGAGCTTTGACACCAAGTTTGATTTGAAACAAGCCATCGATCTGCCTTACACGACGACGTGGTTCTCGGTGCCGCCATCAGCGCCGCACGGGCAATGCCCGAAACTGGGCATGCTGCACCCGTCGCTGGTGCGCGCGGTGCAGGCTGCGTTTCAGGCCATAAAAAACAATTATTAGGCAATAAAACGCTCGATCAGTTCTGCCAATAGTTCCGGTTGGTCGTGGTGCAGCATGTGCCCGGCGTCCTCGATCCGGGCAACTTCAACCTGCGGCACCGCCTTGAGTCTTTCGTGGTGTTGCGCCAGCGTGAACTCGCCTTTCCACCACTGACTCATGCTGTCGTCCGAGGCTTCCACGGCCAACACCGGCATGCTGATGCGCCGGTAGATTTCGAGCGTCTCATCGACCCGGTACAACTCGGCATGAACCACCTTGTGCGCCGGGTCGCCCAGAATGCACCACTTGCCCTGGGCGTTGGGCTGCGCCCAGTGCAGCGCCAGCCAATTGGCCTTGTCGGCACCCAGGCGTGGGTTGGTCCTCATCAGGCGCCGCGCCACGCCAGCCGCCGTGTCATAGGCTTTCAGATTCATCTCGCCACGGTGTAATTTTTTAAGATCGTTCATCCATTTGGCGTAGCGTCCGGCGGCCTGGTCGGGCGTGGTGGCGGGCATGCCAAAGCCTTCCAGATTGATCAGACGGCCAATTCGCTCCGGGCGCACACCGGCGTACAGCATCGCTACATTGCCGCCCATGCTGTGCCCGACCAGGTTGACCTGGCCCTGTGGTGCATAGTGATCCAGCAAAAAATCCAGATCGGCCAGATAGTCGGGGAACCAGAAGTTGTCTGCACCGGCAGTGGTGCTCTGACCGTAACCACGCCAATCCGGGGCGATCACATAGTGCTGGTCGCTCAGGGCATCGACCACAAACTGGTAACTTGCTGCCACATCCATCCAGCCATGCACCATCAGCAGCGGTATCTTGTCGGGGGACGGCTCGCCCCAGACCAGCACGTGGTATTGCAGATTGCGAATAGGTACAAACTCGCTACGGAAAATTCTTTTGACTTGGTACATTTACGCCATCATAAGGAGACTTGCCATGAACGTCAGTCAAAACAGGGACAAGCCGCACTCGCCGCTGGCGGACAACTATGCCGCATTGCACGGCAACTTCCAGTGGCTGGTGCCCGAAAAATTCAACATCGCACAAGTCTGCTGTGCACGCTGGGCCGTGCTGCCGGACGCTACAAAAAGAGTAGCTATTTACGCAATGAATACGGGGGCCAAGGCTAGTTTTTATACATATTATGAGCTGCAACAGCAGACCAATCGATTGGCCAATGTGCTGACCACGTTGGGGGTCCGGCGCGGCGAGCGTGTCGCCATCGTCATGCCGCAGCGCTTCGAGACCGCCGTGGCCTACATGGCGGTGCTTCAAATGGGCGCGGTCGCCATGCCTTTGTCGATGTTGTTTGGGCCAGACGCGCTCGAATTCCGCCTGCATGACAGCGAAGCCGTGCTGGCGATTTGCGATGAGAGCTCAATTGCCAGCGTACTGTCGGTTCGAGAAAACTGCCCTTTGCTGGGCAGCGTGCTGGGAGTGGGCGGCGCTGGCGCGCCGGCGGACCTTGACTACACTGACGCGCTGACACGGGCGGCACCCGAGTTTGCGCCCGTGGTGACCGATGCCGATGAAGCTGCGCTGCTGATCTACACCAGCGGCACCACCGGCAACCCCAAGGGCGCCCTCATCCCGCACCGCGCCCTGATCGGCAACCTGACGGGTTTTGTCTGTAGCCAGAACTGGTTTGGCTTCGATGGTCGAGACAACAAAGGCACGGACGCCGTGTTCTGGTCGCCTGCCGACTGGGCCTGGACCGGCGGCCTGATGGACGCGCTCTTGCCTACGTTGTATTTTGGTCGCCCGATTGTCGCCTTCAACGGCCGTTTCAGCCCGCAAGCCGCGCTGGAATTGATGAGTCAATTCGGTGTGACGCACACGTTCTTGTTTCCGACCGCGCTCAAGGCCATGATGAAAGCCTATCCCGGTACGACAGACGCCACCGTACGCCAGCAGTTCAAGCTCAAGCTGCAAGCCATCATGAGCGCGGGCGAGGCGGTCGGCGACGCGGTGTTTGACTATTGCCAGGCGCAACTGGGCGTGACGGTCAATGAAATGTTCGGCCAGACCGAGATCAACTACATCGTGGGGAATTGTTCCGCGCAATGGCCCCCAAAGCCAGGCAGCATGGGCAAGGGCTACCCCGGCCACCGCGTGGCAGTGATCGATGACGACGGTCTTGAGTGCCCGGTCGGCGTGGCCGGTGATGTGGCACTCAACCTGTTTGACGTTCACGGTCAGCCGGACCCGATTTTCTTTTTGGGTTACTGGAAAAATCAGGCCGCCACGCAGGCCAAATTCAGCGGCAACTGGTGTCGCACCGGTGACCTGGCCGTGCGTGATGCCGACGGCTATCTCTGGTACCGGGGCCGTGCTGACGACATGTTCAAGGCCGCAGGCTACCGCATTGGACCCGGCGAGATTGAGAACTGTCTGGTCAAACACCCGGCGGTCGCGAATGCCGCCGTGGTGCCCAAACCGGACCGGGAGCGCGGCGCGGTAGTCAAGGCCTACGTCGTTCTTGCTCCTGATTTTGTAGCTGCTCGCGCACGATGGACGGGTGCTACAGGTCAATTTGACACAAATCTGGTGACAGAGCTGCAAACCCACGTCAAAGGCAAGCTGGCACCCTACGAATACCCCAAGGAGATCGAGTTTGTCGACGCCCTGCCGATGACCACCACCGGCAAGGTGCAACGCCGTGTGCTGCGGCTGCAAGAAGAGGCGCGCGCCCGGTTGGTGGCAGGCTGAAGCGCAGAAGGTGGAGAAACCGTAAACTCGGGGGCGCGCTCTTTTTGCCTGTCATCCCGGCCCCGGATCAAGTCCGGGGTTTCAGCACCCGGCATCCATGCCCCATGGATTGCGGGTCAGGCCCGCAATGACAAATAATTCTCAAGAAACACCATGAAAACGATTCAACTCGGTCAAAGCGACCTGTACGTCACCCCCATTTGCCTAGGCACCATGACCTTTGGTGAACAGGTGGATGAACCCACAGCTCATGCCATCCTGGACCGCTCGCTGGAACGCGGCGTCAACTTCATCGACACGGCCGAGATGTATGCCGTGCCGCCGCGCGCCGAGACTTTCAATGCCACCGAAAAAATCATCGGCAACTGGTTCGCCGAACATCCGTCAGCACGCCAAAAGCTGGTGCTCGCCACCAAGGTGGCGGGACCGTCGCGCGGTATGCCCTGGATTCGAGGTGGCAGCGGCGACTTGACCAAGGCAGACATCATCGCCGCCTGCGACGGCAGCCTCCGGCGATTGCAGACCGATGTGATTGACCTCTATCAGATTCACTGGCCGGTGCGCCACGTGCCCGCTTTTGGCATGCTGTATTTCGACCCCGCCCAGGACAGCCCCGGCCTTTCGATTCACGCTCAACTTGAAGCGCTGCAAACGCTGGTGCAAGCGGGCAAGGTGCGCGCGGTGGGCCTGTCCAACGAGACGCCCTTCGGCGTGCACGAGTTTGTACGGCTGGCCGAGCAATACAACTTGCCGCGCGTGGCCACGGTGCAGAACGGCTACAGCCTGCTCAACCGCACGGTGGAAAACGCGCTCGATGAAACCATGCACCGCCTCGGGGTGTCACTGCTGGCCTATTCGCCGCTGGCCTTCGGTCTGCTGACCGGGAAGTACGACGAGTCAGGCCTGACCGGACCGGGCGCACCGGCAAATGCACGCATCACCAAGTTTGAGTCCACCCGCAAACAGCGCTGGGGTCGGCCCGAGGCGCTGGCGGCGGCACGCCGCTACAACGCGCTGGCGCTTGAACATGGCATGACACCAACACAAATGGGGCTGGCTTTTTGCTACACCAAATGGCAAGTGGCCAGCACCATCATCGGCGTGACTTCAGTGGCTCAACTCGACCAGGACCTGGACGCCTGGGGCACCACCCTGCCGCCCGAGTTGTTGAAGAAAATTGATGCCATTCGTTGGGATGTGCGCGACCCGACGCTTTGAACTGACAAGTTCAAAGCGTCGATTGCCACGCTGCGCGCGATAACGAGTTCTTATGGCCAAGCACGTCTCTGAGACCCCCGCCACCCAGTTCTTGAAAGCGCACAGGGTGATGTTTAGCGAGCACCCGTATGAGTATCTGGAGCACGGTGGTGCGTTGCACAGCGCGGCCGAATTGGGCTGGGACCCGTTCTCGGTGGTCAAAACGCTCATCATGCAGGATCAGGATGCGAAACCGCTGGTGGTGCTGATGCACGGCAACCGCAAGGTGTCCACCAAAAATCTGGCGCGGCAAATCGGCGCCAAGTCGGTCGCACCCTGCCTGCCGGAAGTGGCGAATCGGCACAGTGGTTATCTGGTCGGCGGCACCTCGCCGTTTGGCACGCGCCGGGTCATGCCGGTCTATATTGAAGCTTCCATTCTGGAGTTGCCGAAAATCCTCATCAACGGCGGTCGGCGCGGGTATCTGGTGGGCATTGACCCCAAGCTATGCGTTGATTTGCTGGGGGCCAGGCCGGTGCAATGCGCGCTGGCCGATTAAGCACCCAGCCCAGGCTGGCAAAATACCAGTATCACGCTCTCGCTAGCGGTCCAGCAGGAGATTAGTTTGGAATCAATGCAAAGTTATTTTCCCATCCTGGCAGCCATTGCCGGCTACCTGATTGGCTCGCTCTCATTTGCGGTCATCGTCAGCCGCACGATGGGCCTGAATGACCCGCGCACCTTTGGCAGCAAAAACCCTGGCGCCACCAACGTGCTGCGCTCCGGCAACAAGTCCGCAGCCATCGCCACCCTGCTGCTCGATGCGGCCAAGAGCTGGTTACCAGTGATGCTGGTGAAGTGGTATGGCAAGCCCTATGGGATGGAAGACGGCACCATGGCGATGGTCGGGCTGGCTGCCTTTGTCGGGCACCTGTACCCGCTATTCTTCGGATTTGTCGGCGGCAAAGGGGTTGCAACGGCGTTCGGTGTGCTGTTGGGCCTGCAACCGATTCTGGGCCTGGCCACCGGTGCCACCTGGCTCATCGTGGCCTACTTCTTTCGTTACTCGTCACTGGCGTCGCTCACCGCAGCGGTGTTTGTGCCGGTTTACTACATCTTCGGCGATGGGGTAGCCTGGTACCTGAACAAAGGCGTTCTGCTGGCACTGTCGGTCATGTCGCTGCTCTTGATCTACCGCCATGTCGAAAACATCAGTCGTCTGATCAAAGGGACCGAGTCCCGCATCGGCAAGAAGAGCAAGGCTTGAGGAAACCAGGATGAAACTGTGTGTGCTTGAAAATGACGTACTTGATTCTGAGCTTGCAGCGCGCTTCACGGGCTTTGGCGACATGTTCAGACGTTTGTTTCAGGAAGCGGGAACCAATTGGACGATCGATATCTTCAATACGGTGCAGGGGCACTATCCGGCCTCATTTGACGACTTCGACGCGGTGCTGCTCACCGGCAGCCGCGCCGACGCGTTCGCAGAGGACGCGTGGATTGTGGAATTACGCCGCCGCGTCACACAGCTCTTGCAGGCGCGCAAAAAGCTGTTGGGCATCTGCTTCGGTCACCAGTTGATTGCTTTGTGTCTGGGCGCGCCGGTGGGGCGTTCGCCGCAGGGCTGGGGTGCCGGGCGCATGCGCTACCAGTGGCATGCGCCGGAGATGGCGCAAGCGCTGGGCCGCACCGAAATTGCCCTGTTGGCCAGCCATCAGGATCAGGTGCTTGAACTGCCCGAAGGCGCCACACTGCTCGCCAGCAGCGCGTTTTGCCCGGTGGCGGCTTTTGCGATGGGGCAGGACGTGTTTTGCATGCAGCCGCATCCCGAGTTTGTCGAGGCCTTGAGTAGTTACCTGATCGACAAGCGGCGCGCGTTGCTGGGCGAAGCACGCTACACCGCAAGCCTCAACAGCCTGATCCTGGGTCACGAAGGACTGGAGATGGCGCGGATGATGGTGGCGTTTGTGGAAGGCGCTTTAGATCCGGTACCGGGCCCCTGCCAGTTCCGGCTGTAGCCGCAGACGCTCGGCAGCGCTATAACAAAGAAAACGCTTGTTGGTAGCCCGGCCGATGGTACACAGGCCCAGCCGCTGTGCCACTTCCTGCCCCATCTGGGTAATGCCGCTGCGCGACACCACAATCGGCACGCCCATTTGCGCCGACTTGATCACCATTTCGCTGGTCAGACGACCGGTCGTATAGAAAACCTTGTCACCGCCGTTCATGGTCGCAGCGTCCTGTAGCCACATCCAGCCCGCAATCGTGTCGATGGCGTTGTGGCGTCCCACATCTTCCACAAACAGCAGCATCTGCTCGCCGCTGAACAGGGCGCAACCATGCACCGACCCGGCTGATTTGTAGGTACTCTCCTGCAAGCGGATGGCGTTCACAATGCCATAGAGCTGCGCCTGACTCAGGGTGGCTGCGGGCAACACCAGTGTGTCCACTTCGGCCATCAGGTCGCCGAACACACTGCCCTGGCCGCAGCCGGTGGTAACGACCCGTTTGGCGGTGCGCGCTTCGATATCCGAAATGCCCTGGCGCGTTTTAACGGCGGCCGCCCCGACCTCCCAATCGACGGTGATGGATTCAACCTCCTGCACTGACTGCACCAGCCGCTGGTTGCGCAGAAAACCCAGCACCAGCAGCTCAGGCTGGGCACCCAGAGTCATCAGCGTCACCAGTTCGCGCTTGTCCACGTAAACGGTGAGCGCGCGTTCAGCCGGAATGGAGACGGTGAGCGACTCACCGAATTCATTGACCGCGCTCACCTCGCGCGTCAAAGGCGCGCGGGCTTGCGTCAGAGAGGGCAGCAAGGCATTCAGGGCTTTTTGGCAGGGGCAATGTCTGCGGCCGGCGTCTTGCTGCTGGGTGGGCTGGTTGCCGTAGGCGCTGGTGAATGCGCCCCGGACGCCTCAAG
>JADGRK010000081.1 GCA_017880985.1 Rhodoferax sp.
GCAAAACTGCGCATCGCGTCGGTCAGCAGACGCACACTGTCGAGCGTGTCGAAGATGATCAGCGGCTTATAGACGTTGAGCTCAAAGTGTCCCTGGCTCGCGGCAAAACCAATCGCTGTGTCATGGCCCATCACCTGGGCGCAGACCATGGTCAGCGCCTCAACCTGGGTTGGGTTCACCTTGCCGGGCATGATCGAGCTGCCAGGTTCATTCTGGGGCAATTGCAGTTCGCCCAGACCCGCGCGCGGCCCGCTGCCCATCAATCGAATGTCATTGGCGATCTTGGTCAAGGCAATGGCCAGCATCTTCAGACTGGCATGGAACGCCACCAGCGCTTCGTGGCCGGCCATGGCAGCAAACAGATTGTTCGCCTGCACCAGTGGCAGATCGAGTTGGTCGGCCAGCAGGACCGCCACTCGCACGCCGAACTCCGGGTGGGTGTTCAAGCCGGTGCCCACCGCCGTACCGCCAACTGCCAGCGCGTGGACGGCTGGCAGCGCGCGGCTCAGGCTCTGCTGGCACAGGGCGAGCTGTGCCGCATAACCACCAAACTCCTGGCCCAGTGTCACGGGTGTCGCGTCTTGCAGATGTGTGCGGCCGATTTTTACAACGGCTTCAAAGGCCAGCGCCTTGGCCGCCAGCGCGTCGCGCAATTCGTGCAGCGCGGGTAACAGGCCCAATTTGGCTTGCAGGGCCACCGCGATATGCATGGCGCTCGGAAAGACATCGTTGGACGACTGCCCAAGGTTCACATCATCATTGGGGTGAACTTTTTGCGCGGCACTACCGCCAGCGCCAAGCGCCCGCGAGGCCAGGTTGGCCACCACCTCGTTGACATTCATGTTGCTTTGGGTGCCCGAGCCGGTCTGCCACACGCACAGCGGGAACTCGGCGTCGAACTCGCCAACTGCCACGCGCCGTGCCGCCTCTGCGATGGCCTGCGACCTGGTGGCATCGAGCAAGTGGAGATCGCAATTTGCGTTGGCCGCAGCCCACTTGAGCCAGGCCAGCGCATGGATCACCGGCAACGGCATGCGCTGCTCACCAATGGCAAAGAAGCGCAGGCTGCGCGCCGTCTGTGCTCCCCACAACGCATCGAACGGTACTTCGATCGGGCCAAAGCTGTCGGACTCGGTGCGTGTGCGGGTCATGGTGAGCGTCTTATCCCATCACGCCGCAGCGTTCAGCTCTTGCCGAACTTTGCTTTAGCGGCTGCGACGCAGCTGGTCTTGGCATCGCCCGCCAAAGCGTCACACTTCTCCACAGCAACCTTGTAATCAGCATCACGTTTGTCCTCGGTGGCCTCCTTCTTGACCTCACCGATCTGCTTGCCCATCTTGGCGTCTGCCAGGGCTTTGGTTTCAACTGCCTTGGCCTCCTTGACACAAACGTCCTTGTCATTGCCCGCCTTGTCGTCGCATTTTTCCTTCGCAACTGCATAGGCCGACTGGGCTTTGGCCATTAGCACCTTGGTCTGGTCGGCGGCTTTGCCGCTGTAGCTGTATTCCAGCTCGGCGCGTGCGACCTTTTCCTTGGCTTTGGCCTCCTGGACACAGATGTCCTTGGCATTGGCGGTCAGTGCAGCGCAGGCTGCCTTGTCGGCTTTGTAGTCGGCGCTGATGCGTGTCTTGTCGGCCTTGTACTCAGCCTTGCTGATGGTCGCTGCCTGTGCTACCGAAAGTGACAGCAGGGCGGCAACGACGAGTGAAGCCTTGAGGTTGAAAGATGTCTTCATAAAAATCCTTTTTGAATGTCAGTAATTGAAAATTTGAGGCTTTCGCCTCACCCTTGAACATGGACCAGGCAACCGCCTGCAATCCGTAGCACACCTGCACGTTACGCAACATGGTGCCAATGGTCTGTGCGGTGGCGAACAGACCATCGGTAACCCGGCCAATAACCTTTGTTTTTTTGACATTAATATGATGCAAGCTGAGGCGATGACAGATTTGTCACTGCTTGTCCATCCAAAATGACCGACCTATGAAACACTTTCCTGCGAAGTCAACTGTGATCGAGGTTCGCAAGGGCCAGGCACCGGCCCCACTGGAGAGGGCGCAGTTCAGTAACAGGTTCCGTGCGTCCTTCATCGATCCGGCGTTCCGTGCCGAAGATCAGTCCATTGCGCGGCTTGAAGAAATTGCCTGGATCGCCTACAGCGAGGGGCGCAAGGCCCCCTTCACGCGCAAGGCTGGCCCAGGGTATGTCGATCCGGACTACGACTTGTCAACCGAATGGCTCGGCACGAAACAGCGCATCGTTGATGCGCAGCAGCGTTGGGCTGACCCGTTGAGCCCTTCCCGGGTGTTGCTGATCTGCGGCTCGGCGCGCAACGACGGCACCTGCCCGGGGGAAATGTCGAAGACCTTCCGGCTATTGCAAATCGCTCGCGAAACGCTGGAACAGACCAACATCGTGGCCGACGTGCTGGACCTGAGTTTGCTCACCTCCGAGTACGGCCGCAAGATCCACCCATGCAAGGGTTGCGTGTCCACGGCGATGCCGCTGTGTCACTGGCCGTGCAGTTGCTACCCCAACCATGCGCTCAACCAGACCAATGACTGGATGGCCGAAATCTATGAGCGTTGGGTCGCCGCCCATGCGTTGATCATCGTCTCACCGGTGTATTGGTACCAAAGCCCGAGCCCGTTGAAGCTGATGATTGACCGGCTGGTGTGCGCCGATGGTGGCAACCCCGATCCGACTTCAACCTCGGGCAAGAAAGCTGGCAAGGCAAAGGCACTCGAGATGGCCGGATGGGACTATCCCCAGCACTTGGCAGGGCGCGCCTACGGGCTGATCATCCACGGCGACGTGGCTGGTGTCGAAGGCTCACGCCGAGCCCTGTCAGACTGGCTCGACTGGATGGGTTTCATCGATGCCGGTGCACAGGCGCGGTTGGACCGCTTTATTGGCTACTACGAGCCGTATGCGACCAGTCACGAGGCGCTGGACCGCGATGAAACCGTGCAGGAAGAATCGCGCAATGTAGCGCGCGCGGTAGCCCACGCCGTGGTTGAATTGCGCGCTGGCCGATTGCAGCCGGTGCAGCCGAGCTTGTCACGTCCGCGGCCAAAGTAAGCAGTCTTGCGGTGCCTCCGCAGTCTGCATAGTTGACGAACCGGGTCATTGCGTGCCCTTGCGCATCGGCTTATGTTGCCTGCCGCACAGACCCATGTGGAAGCCCCTTGTAACGTCGCATCTTCCACGTTCAAAGGAGATCTTCATGGGTAAATACCAGATAGCAGTTATTGTCGGCAGCCTTCGTCGGGACTCGTTCAATCGCAAGCTGGCCAACGCCATTGCGAAATTGGCGCCTTCGGAGTTCTCGTTCAAGCAGGTTCAAATCGGCGACTTGCCGCTCTATAACCAGGACGATGACGCCAACCAGGCCGCGTCCGTCGTTCGCTTAAAGAGCGACCTCAAGGCGGCTCAAGGCCTTCTGTTTATTACAGCCGAGTACAACCGCTCGATCCCTGGCGTTCTCAAGAACGCCATCGACCACGCCTCGCGCCCCTACGGGCAGAGCGCCTGGACCGGCAAGCCAGCCGGTGTGTTGGGCGTTTCAGTGGGTGCCACCGGTACCGCCCTCGCGCAACAGCATTTGCGCAATGTGCTGGCGTATCTGGACGTGCCGACGCTGGGCCAGCCCGAGGCATTCATCCAGGCAAAGGACGGGTTGTTTGACGCGGATGGAAACATTGGCCCCGACAGCAAAAAATTCCTGCAAGGCTGGATCGACCAGTACGTTGCCTGGGTGAAAAAACACACGGTTTGATGCTGCGGCCGGAGCGCTCGGCATGGGCCGATAGGTTGCCTTGCCCCTGGTTCGGCAACGCACTGACCCATCACCATGGCCCGACGGAGTGAGTTTGCATCCCGCTGTCACGGGTCTTGCCAAGGAGAAACATCATGATTGAATATCGTCATCACGTATCGGGGTTTTTCAGCAACCGCGATGAAGCGAAAATTACATTTTCCAGGCTCCTTGAGCAGGGGTTGCCTCGCGAGCGCTTGCAGATCTTCGAAACCGACACGGCCGCTTCAGCGCCCGCGCCGAAAAGGGACAGCAATGCGGTACTGAAAGACGTCCTCGTGGACGGCACCATTGGCACCGCTGTTGGCACCGGCATTGGTGCACTTGCGGAAGTGGCGCTGGTGGCGGCGAATGTGAGTCTGTTCATTGCCAGTCCGTTGCTCGCTCCCCTCGCGATGCTGGGTTGGGGCGCCGGCATCGGTGGCTTGCTTGGCGCCACAGCGGGCGCAACGAAGAGCGTTGCAAGCAGCGCTGGGACCGGCGCCGAGAACAAACAAGGGTGGCTTTCAGAGCTGGTCCGCGACGCAATCTCAAGCGGACAGATCGTATTGGTGGCGGACACCCGGACGGCTCAGGAGACGGCTATCGCGCGGGCAGTCATCCAGGCGTCAGTCGGCGACTACAAAGAAGTCAGTAATGTCAATTAGGTCTGAATGAGGGACCGATCCGGATCAATCAGGCTGACCCAGGTGACACATGAACTTCCCTATAGCGAATTTAATATTTAAAGGTGAACTGCATGGATAAAACCAATCCTCCCGAAACATTTGGGGTATTCAAGCCGGTGGGGCACACCGTCATCACATTTCGGTCCGTTGATGATCTGAAGGCCGCCGTGAGTGCCTTGCACGAACAGAGGTTCCCGGATTCAGCCCTGGTGCGCTACTCCCCCGAAGAGATGAAGGCACAGGTCGATTCAGAACTGCAGAACGCGAGTCCGCTCGCCTCATTCGGCTATGAACTCGATCTCATCAAGATACACCGGACGCAGGCGCAGGACGGATGCAGTTTCCTGATCGTGCATGCCCCTGATGAGGAGCAGGCCGAATGCGTCGCTGCGGTGGCGCGGGCAACAAAAGCACTCGCAGCGCAACACTATGGGACGTTCATGATCGAGGAACTGTCTGGCCTGGCGTCGGGCGACGCCGCTATGCTCTAGCGATAGGCCATCACGCAAATTGAAGATTTGAAGGAGGAGATAAATGCTGACCAAATCGGGACCCACGGTGAAAAATTTTCCTATCGTTTGCGTCGGCGGTTCGGCCGGTGGTCTGGACGCCTATATCCGGCTGTTGCAGAATCTTCCGGCTGACATGGGTGTGGCGATCGTCATCGTCAATCACATCACCATGATGCCGACCCAGCTCCATGAAGTTCTTCCGCGTTTCACAACGATGCCGGTGGACCTCATCACGGAAAATTTGCTGATTGAGCCCAATCGGGTCTTCATCATCCCGGCAAACCGGGATTTACACGTCGATGAGGGTGAGTTCCATCTCAAACCCATATCAAAGCCACGCGGCTGGCCGGATGTCATCACGGTTTTTTTGCGATCTCTGACTGATTGCTGGGACGGCAAACTGATTGCCGTGATTGTCTCTGGCTACGACGGCGACGGAGCCGCAGCACTGTGCGGCATCAAGGAAGTGGGTGGCATCACCATCGCGCAAAAACTGAGTACCGCGAGCCAGCCAGACATGCCCAAGAGCGCCATTGATACAGGGTGCATTGATTTTGTCCTGTCGCCAGAAGACATCGCCCAGGAAATTATGCGAATTGCACGCGTTGAAGCCTAGGAAGCCGATGTTCGATCATTCCTTGGGCCGGAACCTTGGCCCAGTTGCTTGCGGCGCATGGTTGAAATCGCCAAGGCTCAGACAGTCCGTTGGCGCCGCCACCGAATCAACTCAATACTCGTGACGCACAGCGCCAGCCACGCCGTGCCCGACGCAAAGCCGGCGACGACGTCGCTCGCAAAATGCACACTCAGGAACAGGCGGCTGGCGCCGACCGTGAAGGCCAGCGCCAGCGCCGCGACCAGCGTCGGCAGGTGCCAGCGCTCCGGCAGCAGCCGAAGCGCCAGATAGGCCAGCATGCCATAGGCCACCACAGCGCCGGAGCTGTGGCCACTCGGGAAGCTGAATCCTTGAGCGAGCACCAAGCTGTCCGGATGCAATGGACGAACGCGGCTGAAGATCTGCTTGAGGGTTTGGTTGAGCAAGCCATTGCCCGCCAGCGCGACCACCCAGCCGAGAGCAAGCCAGCGCCGACCCAAGGCGATGAGCGCAAGCGCCATGACGATGCACAGGCCGGTGAGCGTGGCGGTGTCTGCGAGGTGCGTGAGCGTGGCAAACACTTGCAGCGCCGCTCGCGGCATGCTGACGCGCAATGCGTCGGTGAGCGCCTGGTCGGCCCGAGACAGTGCTTCTCCCGCACCGAGCTGCCGAGCAAGCAAGGCGAAGACCCCGGCGCCCGCCAGGATGATGGCGCAGCCGACCATGATGCGCAGGCCCACGAAAAGCGTCGGCGAAATAGTCTGCTGCCTGCGGGCCTCGGTGTATCGTCGCAGGATCCACCAGCAGGCACAAGTTGCTGCCAGTAGCAGCGCCAGCAGCACGAAGAAAAGTGGCAGCGCGCGCTGACCCACCCAAAGAGCCCACTGCGTGAAAATTTCCCCATCAGCGCTCATCGGCCACTCCTTGCCCGCGCCCCGGATTGACCTCGGTGACCGTCATACGAACGAACGCGTGGGCAGTGGCTACGTAGTCCCAGCGCTCAATCAAGCAGCGTCCTTCAGGCGCATCGCAACCCCAACGCACCAGGTTGACCGAATTCGGGATGCCGTCGCGGACCCGCGACGACACGGCGGTACCGGCCTGCACCGCCCACATCGGCCGCGCGAGATCCGGCAACGCCATCACGTAGGGCAGGTGGATGTGTCCGCCCATCACCAGGTCGCCGCCGGCGGCGGCCCAGCGCCGCAATGCAGCGGCGTGCCCGCGCAGAAGATTGTGTCCTTCCCCGGCGCGCAGTACGGCAACGGGTTGATGGACCACCACCACGCGCAACTGCTCGGGACCTGCTACACCCAAACCCCTAGCCACCCGGTCGATCTGCCCTGGGGACACCGCCCCGTCCTTATGCCGGTACCAGCGCGTCGTGTTGACGCACAGCACCAGAAGATCGTGCGAGGAGTGCACCGGCTCAAGCTCATCACCGAAGGCGTCGCAGTGCCGGGCGTACGGGTGAAAGAGGCGTGCGCCAAGGTCGAACAGTGGAATGTCGTGGTTACCCGGAATGGCCAGCAGCGGCGTGCCAAGCCGATCCATGAAGGCCCGCGCCAGGCGGAACTGACCGGAACGGGCACGCTGGGTGATGTCGCCCGAGAGCACCAGCAGATCGGGCCGCTGTTGCGCTGCCAGTCTCACCAGCGCTTCGACCACCGGCGGCTGCTCGGTGCCGAAATGAGGGTCGGAAATCTGCAACAGGACACTCATGCGCTGCCCTGTCCAGGACCGTTTGTCCCCTCTTCGACTGTCGGCTTGAGAAGGTACAGTGGCTTGGGGGAAACCCGGAACTCAAGCGGCGCACGCATCCAGCTCACCTCCCCGTCCAGAGCCACCTTCACCGTGTGACCACCCCATGCGAGCCGCGGCTTGACGAGCATGCGATGGAACTTGAAGCTCTCCACTGTGTTTGCCTCGCCCAGGGTACCCATGGTCCCGCGCAGCACCAACCAGAACATCGAAACCGTTCCGATCGGGCGCAGCATCACCGCCGCAAGGCAGCCCTCGTCGAGCGCAGCCGCCTCCGGCAGACCGACCTGCTCGAGCTGCAACCGGTTGTTGCCGACAAACAGCGTCGGAGTCAGCACCTCGCGCGCGTTGGCACCGAGCTCGATGCGAAGCCGCAAATGACGGTGCCGGCCTAGCATTGTGATCAAAGCGGACCCGAACGCGACAAACCGACTGCGGCCAAAACGCGCCTTATAGGCCTCGCGGTCCTGGAGCATCTCAGGGTAGAGACCCAGGCTCGCATTGACGAGAAACACCTGGTCGTTGATCAAACCCACCTGTACCGGCACGGGCACAGCACGCAGCATGGCCTGTGCCGCCGCGGCGGCATCGGTCGGAATGCCGTGCGTCCTGGCGAAGTAGTTGAAGGTGCCTTGCGGCAGCACGCCCATGGCGCAGCCTTGCAGGTGCGCGGCCTGCGCCACCGAATTGATCGTGCCATCGCCGCCCACGGCAACAACGGCGGTACGCCGGGCGCAAGCCGTCGCAGCGGCTTGCTGAGCGGCCCTTGCAAGTTCGTCGGGGCGGGCGAACAGCAGCTCGCCGGTTCTCCCGTTCGCCTTCAGCGCCTCTTCGACCACCTGGCGTGTCGTATCAGGGTCGTTACGACCCGAGGCCGCATTGATGATGAACACCAGCCGCGCCGTGGGGTCAATTTCTGGAGCGCGCGACGATTGGGGTACTGAGTCGGGCAAAGAGGCGGTGGGTGGAGTTGACATGGCGGTGTGCCTGCCAGTTTACTATCAGACTTGGTGACACAACCGCTCACTATGCCAAGGTTCGAACGGATTCTTCTCGCTCCCACTGGCGCGCGGTCGAGGCGTAGCAGCAGCCAGCAACAGAGCCGCAAGAAGGCGATTTTTTAGAGGTGTATGCATGTGCCCATGCGGACGCGACCACCTCTCTGTCCCTGCAAGCGAAGCGCGTCTGTAGATACGACTGAAAAGAATGTCGTTCGAACATTGGGCCTCCAAAAAATAAGAC
>JADGRK010000082.1 GCA_017880985.1 Rhodoferax sp.
CAACAACCGATTGCAGCGGGCGCGTCTGACTGCCCTGCATGAGGCCGCGCTCGCAAGCCAGATCCCGGCAACGTAAAAACCGGCTAATGGGTTGGACCGACCGGGCCAGCGATAGGGTCGTGACCAACCCCAAAAGGTCTGACACGGCTGGCTGGAAAGATGATCCTGAAGACCGAGCCCTTGCCCAGCGTGCTTTCAATTTTCAGCTCGGCACCGTGGCGCTGGGCTACATGCTTGACGATGGCCAGGCCCAGGCCGGTGCCGCCGGTGTCGCGCGAGCGGCTGCGATCGACCCGGTAAAAACGCTCGGTCAGGCGCGGCAGATGTTCTGGCGCAATGCCGGGTCCGCTGTCCTGCACGGAAAACTCAGCCCGGTCGTCCGGCAACAGGCGCGTTCGCACGGTAATTTCACCCCCGCTCGGCGTGTAACGAATGGCGTTACTGATCAGGTTGCTCATGGCGCTGATCAATTCATTGGGTGCGCCGACGATGTCGCCGGTTAACGAGGAATCAAAGACCAGGTTGTGCAGATGATCCGCTGCCGGGTTCAGCACCGCCGACAGGGCGCGCGCGTCCTGCTCCAGTTGGCGCATCAAGGTCGGCATGGAAATCCCCTCCGAGGCACCTGGCGGCGGGCTGCCCTCAAGACGTGAGAGGGTCAGCAGATCATTGACCAGCGTCTGCATCCGCCCGGCCTGCTGCGCCATCAAATCCAGATAGCGCGCGCGCTCCTGGTCGTTTAGCGCCAAGGTTTGCAGCGTTTCGACAAAGCCCGCCAGCACCGTCAGTGGCGTGCGGATTTCATGTGAGACATTGGCGACAAAATCGCGCCGCATGGCCTCAGCCTGCTCCACGGCGGTGATGTCGCTCGAGAGCAGCAACAACCGGCCCGCGCCATAGGGGTGCAGATGCACTGACAACCTGACTGGCCGCTCGGGCGTGTTGTCGCGCCCCGGCATGGTGAGTTCACCGCGATAGTCATGACTTGCGAAATAACTGGCAAAACCGGGGTCGCGCACCAGATTGCCCAGATGTTGACGCAGGTCGCGCTGCACATCCAGACCAAAATGCGATGCCGCGGTCTGGTTGAGCCACTCAATCTGGCCCCGCGCATCGAGCAGCATCACCCCATTGGGGGAGGCTTGCAGCGCCAGCAAGAAATCATGCAGGCGATTCTGGCTCTCGATCGTCATTTGCTCGCGGGAACGAATCAAACGCCGCACCCGATCCGACAGCTCGCCCCACAAACCGGTGCGCATCGCCGCCTCAGACGCATCACCGACGCGCAGCCAGCGCAACAAGTGGGCGCCACGCGAGGTATCCAGCAGGAACCAGCCGACCCCGGCCAGCACGACGCCGGCCAGGATGCCCACCAGTCCACTCGTCGGCGCCTGCGTGAACGACGCGGCGTACCAACCGGCCAGGCCGCCCAAAATCTGGCACGCGATAAAGGAAAAAAAGCGCCAGAACATGCTTAAGTCGTGGGTGCTTGCGCCGTCAGCCGGTAGCCTGCGCCACGCACCGTCTCCAGCATTTGCCCGGCCTGGGTACCCAGTGCTTCGCGCAAACGCTTGATGTGAACATCAACCGTGCGTTCTTCAATGAACACATGGTCGCCCCAGACCTTGTCGAGCAACTGCCCCCGGCTGTGGACGCGCTCGGCATGGCTCATCAGGTAGTGCAGCAACTTGAATTCGGTGGGCCCGAGTTTCAACATCTGATTGGCAAATGTGACACGGTAGGTGGCGGCGTCGAGCGACAAGGCGCCGATCGAGACCACGCCCGAGACCTGCTCGGGCGCACGTCGTCGCAACACCGCCCGTATCCGGGCCAGCAGTTCCTTGGTGGAAAACGGCTTGGCAATGTAGTCGTCCGCCCCCGCGTCCAGCCCCGCCACCCGGTCTGCCTCATCGCCACGCGCCGTGAGCATGATGATCGGCACTGCCTTGCTGCGCGGGTTGGCACGCCAGCGTTTGGCCAGCACCAGGCCGCTAACACCGGGCAACATCCAGTCCAGCAAAATCAGGTCCGGCAATACGGCATCGATCTCGCGCTGGGCGCTTTCGCTGTCCATCGCCCAGGTCGGGCGAAAGCCGTTGTGGCGCAGGTTGACGGCGATCAGTTCGGCAATCGCCGACTCATCCTCCACAATCAAAACGCCAGGGGCGTGTCTCATTTCAGCACCGATTCAATCTGCTCCATCGAGGTGTGGCGAACGTCGGCGCCCTTGACCACATAGATGATGAACTCGGCAATGTTCTTGGCGTGGTCCCCAATGCGTTCGATCGCTTTGGCCAGGAACAGCAAATCCAGGCTGGGCGAAATCGTGCGCGGGTCTTCCATCATGTAGGTCACGAGCTTGCGTACAAAACCGTTGAACTCCTGGTCGATCAGGTCGTCTTCCTTCAGGATCGCCACGGCGGCGGCGGTGTCGAGTCGGGCAAAGGCATCAAGTGCCTTGCGCAACAAGCCCGCGGCCAGATCCGAGGCCACCCGCAGTTCATGCGCCGGCAGTGATCGCGGTGCGCCACTTTTAATAATGGCGCGTACCATGCGTGCAATTTTCTCGGCCTCGTCGCCGACGCGCTCCAGATTGGCGGTGATTTTGGAGATGGCAATCAGCAGGCGCAAATCGCGCGCGGTCGGCTGGCGCCGTGCAATGATGCTGGAGAGCTCGCGGTCGATATCGACTTCCATCGCGTTGACACGTGACTCGGTGGCTGAGACCACATTGGCGACCTCGACGCTGAACTGCGACAGGGCATAGATGGCCTGTTGAATTTGCGATTCAACCAGGCCGCCCATTTCCATGACACGGGTTGAGACGGCGCTGAGTTCGCTGTCGAACTGGGTGGAGAGATGTTTTTCAGGCATGGCACTTCCTCAAAGTGTTGGGGACAGAGCTGGCTCGCTTCGCGTAGCTGCGGTCTGTCCCGCAAGGTTTATTTAATCAGCTGGGGACAGAGCTGGCTCGCTTCGCGTAGCTGCGGTCTGTCCCGCAAAGTCTGCGGCTTATCCGAATCTTCCCGTAATGTAATCTTCAGTTTCCTTGCGCGTGGGCTTGAAAAAAATTTGTTCAGTGGCACCAAACTCCATCAAGTCGCCCAGGTACATGTAGGCGGTGTAGTCGCTACAGCGCGCCGCCTGCTGCATGTTGTGGGTCACGATGACCACCGTGTAGTCACTCTTGAGTTCGGTGATCAACTCTTCAATTTTGGCTGTGGAGATCGGGTCCAGCGCCGAGCAGGGCTCATCAAGCAACAAGACCTCGGGCTTGATCGCAATGCCGCGTGCAATGCACAGGCGCTGTTGCTGACCACCCGAGAGGCTGGAGCCGCTCTGGCTCAATTTGTCTTTGACCTCGGTCCACAAGGCAGCCTTGCGTAGGGCCCACTCGACGCGCTCTTCCATGGCACTGGTATTGAGCGACTCAAAGAGTTTCACGCCAAAAGCGATGTTGTCAAAGATTGACATGGGGAACGGCGTCGGTTTCTGGAACACCATGCCAACCTTGGCCCGCAACAGCGCCACGTCTTTTTTGCTGGTCAGCAGATTTTCGCCATCGAGCAAAATTTCACCCTCGGCGCGCTGCTCCGGGTACAACTCAAACATGCGATTGAAAACGCGCAGCAGGGTTGATTTGCCGCAGCCCGACGGGCCGATAAAAGCCGTTACCTTGTGCTCCGGAATTTCCAGGTTGATGTCTTTGAGCGCGTGGAACTTGCCGTAAAAGAAATTCAAATTCTTGACGGAAATCTTCGGCTCTGTGGTGGCTGGGAAAGCGGTATTCATCTCGGATCTTTTCTCAGGATTTGCTGCGCGTCAAAACCCGCGCCAGAATATTCAGGCCCAGCACCGCCATGGTGATGATGAACACCCCCGCCCAGGCCAATTTTTGCCAGTTTTCATAAGGACTCATGGCGAACTTGAAAATAGTCACCGGCAGACTGGCCATCGGTTCACTCAGGCTCGAGGTCCAGAACTGATTGGACAGGGCGGTGAATAGCAGCGGTGCGGTTTCACCGGCGATGCGCGCCACGGCAAGCAAAATGCCGGTCAACACCCCCGCGCTCGATGCCCGCAAAGTGATGCTGATGATGACTTTCCATTTCGGCGCGCCCAGCGCATAGGCGGCCTCACGCAGACCAGCGGGCACCAGTTGCAGCATGTTCTCGGTGGTGCGAATGACAACCGGAATCACGATCAGCGCCAGCGCCATGATGCCGGCGTATCCCGAGAACGATTTGAAGCGCGTCACCACCACGGCATAGACAAACAGGCCAATCACAATGCTTGGTGCGGAGAGCAGGATGTCGTTGACGAAACGCGTCGTGTTGGCGAGCCAGCCGGTGGTATTGAACTCGGCGAGGTAAATACCGGCCATGATGCCGATGGGTGTGCCCACCAAGGTGGCCAGCAAGACCATCAAAAACGAACCATAAATGGCATTGGCCAGGCCGCCCACATCGTTGGGGGGTGGCGTCATTTGGGTCAGGGTGGCGAGGTTGAGCCCGCTCAGCCCCAGAATAACGGTCTCTATCAAAATCCAGAACAACCAGAACAAACCAAACGCCATGGCCAGCAAAGACAGCGTCAGCGCCACCCGGTTGACCAACTTGCGTTGCGCATAACGGGCCAGCCGCGCTTGCTCCAGGGCGGCCGCCTTGAGCAAGAGTTCGGCGCTGCTCATGTTGTCGCTCCTTCGCCTTTTTTGAGCTGTGACAGCAAAAGTTTGGACAGCGAGAGGACCACAAAGGTGATGAAGAACAGCACCAACCCGAGATACATCAGCGAGGCCTGGTGCAGGCCTTCACCGGCTTCGGCAAACTCGTTGGCCAGCGCCGAGGTGATGCTGTTGGCGGCCTGGAACAGGCTCAGCGAGTCAAGCTGGTTGAAGTTGCCGATGACGAAGGTCACCGCCATGGTCTCGCCAATGGCCCGCCCCAGTCCGAGCATGATGCCGCCAATAACGCCGGCCTTGGTGTAGGGCAGCACCACGGTCCAGACCACTTCCCAGGTGGTGGCGCCGAGCCCGTAGGCTGATTCCTTGAGTAGGGTGGGCGTGACTTCAAACACGTCGCGCATGACGGCCGCGATGAATGGGATGATCATGATCGCCAGAATGATGCCCGCTGACAAAATGCCAATGCCCACTGGTGGGCCGGAAAAGAAGGCGCCCAGATACGGCACGCCAGCAAACAGGGCCTGTAAAGGTTGCTGCACGTAGGTCGACAAGACCGGGCTAAATATCAACAAACCCCACATGCCATAGACAATCGACGGAATGGCCGCCAGCAACTCAATCGCCGTGCCCAGCGGGCGTTTGAGCCAGGCCGGTGCCAACTCAGTCAAAAACAAGGCGATGCCAAAACTCACCGGTACGGCGATAAGTAAAGCGATGAGCGAGGTCATCAAGGTGCCGTAGATCATGACCAGACCACCGAACTCCTCCTTGACCGGGTCCCAGGTGGTGCGGGTGAGAAAACCCAGGCCGTACTTGTCGATGGCGGGCCAGGCGCTGATCGCCAGCGACACCAGAATGGCAATCAGCATGCCCAGGGTAAACAGCGCCGCCGCTTTGGCCAGCCAGCCAAAGATGCGGTCAGCCATGGGGCCCGAGCGGGCTATTTTTGGTGCAGCAGGAAAGCTCATGACACGTCCGGAAGAGAGTGCAGATGGATTAAAGGACATCTCGGTCACCGGAAGTGTAGAGGACAGGCGCAACTTTTTGAAAAAGCGCCGCGCGGACCACTAGCGAATTACTTGAACGCGACCGGTTTACCCGCGGCATCCTTGATCTCACCCCAGGCTTTTTCAACATTGCTCACGACCGAATCAGGCATCGGCACATAATCCAGATCAACCGAAGTCTTGTCGCCGTTTTTATAGGCCCATGCAAAGAATTTCAGCGTGGCGCTGGCATTGGCAGGCTTGTCCTGTAGTTTGTGCATCAGAATGAACGTGGCACCGGAGATTGGCCAGGCATCCTTGCCGGGCTGATTGGTCAGAATTTGATAAAAGCTCTTGTTCCAGTCAGCACCCGCTGCTGCGGCCTTGAAAGTAGCTTCATCGGGCGTCACAAAATTACCACCTGCGTTTTGCATCAGGGTGTAGGTCATCTTGTTTTGCTTGGCATAAGAGTATTCCACGTAGCCAATCGAATTGGGCAGACGGCCGACAAAAGCGGAAACGCCTTCGTTGCCCTTGCCGCCCGCACCGACCGGCCAGTTCACCGCCGTACCTTCACCGACTTTGCTTTTCCATTCGGCATTCACTTTGCTGAGGTAATTGGTGAAGATGAACGTGGTGCCCGAGCCATCAGCGCGGCGCACCTGGGCGATAGCTGCATCGGGCAAAGCCAGCGTCGGGTTGAGGGCCTTGATCGCCGGGTCGTTCCACTTGGCAATTTTGCCCAGATAGATGTCGCCCAGCAGCTGGCCGTTAAGTTTGAGTTGACCGGGAGCAATGCCCTTGACGTTGATCACCGGCACCACGCCACCCATCACGGTAGGGAACTGCATCTGACCTTTTTTGGCCAGCACATCATCGGCTAGGGGCATGTCGGAGGCGCCAAAGTCAACCGTCTTGGCATCGATTTGCTTGATGCCCGCGCCAGAGCCGACCGACTGGTAATTGATCCTGATGCCGGTGGCCTTGTTGTAGTCGGCTGCCCACTTGGCATACAGGGGTGCCGGAAACGAGGCGCCGGCGCCGGTAATTTCCTGGGCACCGGCCAAACTGGCGTAAGACAGGCTGGCGAGACTTGCCACGCTAACCAAGGCAATTTTGAAACTGGTTTTCATCGGGAGACCTTTAAAGTTGGGTGAAAGAAGATTTCTGGAGACCTGGTGACTATATGAAGCTTGTGTGACAGTCCTGTGACAGCTTCAGAAATTCCAGAATTGCTATTTATTTAATAGCTGTTTACGCAATAACGACGGGGGCTTGAATGTAAAATGGCTTACAAGCTTGGTGGTATGCAACAATCTGATCGATGATGGCCCGTTCACAGGAAATTGAACTCAAGCTGGCCTTCCCAGCCCATGATCCAGCACGCCTGGCAAAGCGGCTGGCTCAAATACCCTTGCTGGTACGCCGCAAGCCGACGCACCTGCATTTGCATAACGTCTATTTTGATACGCCTGAGCAGGTGCTGTGGCAGGCGCGCGTGGCGTTGCGGATACGGCGGGTTGGCAGCGATGCAAAACCGCAGTGGCTGCAGACCCTCAAAACGGGTGACCGTGGTGATTCGGCGCTAAGCCAGCGTGGCGAGTGGGAAGTACCGGTGCCGGATGCCAAGCTGGATTTGAAGGCGCTGCAACAGACGCCGTGGAAGCAGATCGACCCTGACGGAGCCCTGTTTCAGGCGCTGGCGCCGATTTTTTCGACCCGCTTCGACCGGACCATCTGGCTCGTTCGCAAGCGCGACGGCAGCGCTGTTGAAGTCGCGCTGGACCTTGGGCAGATTGAAGCCGGTGGCATGACTTCGCCGATTTGCGAGTTGGAGCTTGAATTGCTCGCGGGGACCCCGGCGGCACTGTTTGACATCGCCCGGCAGATTGCCGGTACGGTTGCGGTACTGCCAGCCAATATGAGCAAGGCGGAGCGTGGCTATGCCCTGGCTCACGGCTGCCTGGACAAGCCGCTGCGCGCCGAGCCACCCAAGCTGACGGCCAAGCTGCCATTGCCCGAGGCGACGCAGCGAGTGTTGCGCGAAATGTTTTGCCAGTTCACGACCAACCTTGGCCTGCTAGGCAGCGCAGATAACCCCGAGGTGGTGCATCAAGCCCGGATCGGATGGCGTCGCTTCAAAAGTGCATTGCGATTGTTCAAAATAGCCCTTACGGCTGAACCGATGCCGTCCTGGCAGTCACTGCAACCGTTGTTAAGTCTGTTGGGTGAAGTGCGCAATCTCGATGTCATTCGCACAGAAACGCTTCCGCCGCTCGCTGCCGCCTATGCAGCAGGAGATGCCCGACGGGCACATGCGTGGCGAGGGATGGAACTGGCGTTGACACAGCTTTCGATCCACCGACGCGAGCTGGCTCGCCAGGCGCTCCAGCAGCCGGCAGTCGGGGCAGCCTTGCTTGAGATCACGCAATGGCTTGAAGGACTGACCAGGTTGATGGCACCGGGCGATCTGGCGCCTGAACCGAAAGTGTCCCTGCGTGGCTGGGCCAGGCGCCGAATCGCGCGCCTGCATGATCGGTTACAGCTCGCCCTGAACGACACCGGTGACCCGGACCGTCAGCACCACGCGCGCATCATTGCCAAGCGAATGCGCTACAGCATCGAGGCACTACAGCCCCTGTTGCCCAGAAAACTTTCGCAACGCTGGCATGAACAAGCGGCCAGTCTTCAATTGAGCATCGGGGCCACGCGTGATGTCGTGCAAGCCATCGCACTGGTTGCCAAGCTGGAAATTGAACCCGGAATCATGGAATTCTTGCGGGGTGTCGCCGCTGGGCGTGAAAAGTGAAGTAGAAAATTGGGGTTGACAGGATGCCTGCTTAAAACTTCAACGCGTAATCAATCG
>JADGRK010000083.1 GCA_017880985.1 Rhodoferax sp.
TGTGCTGGGCAGCAAGTCGATCAAATGGAACTTCACCAAATTTCTGGTCGCCAGGGACGGCTCGGTGGTCAAACGCTACGCGCCGACCGATACACCGGCCAGCCTGACAGCCGATATTGAAGTTGCGCTGGCGGCTTGACCTTGCGATTTGGTCGCTGACCCGGCGGGGCTGATTCGGACGCCGGGGGCTCATGCGCTTCGCTTTTTGAAATCGCCCCCGACATCCGAACCACCCCCACCTTACGTTGTTAGCCGTCCGGGTCGACGGGGATCATGGCAGAACTATGCCAGCGGTATCGTCATGACCTGGCCATTGGTGGTCGGGTGACGGCAAAAGACACGTTCCCGACATACAACTTCTCAATCTGCTTGCCCCAGACCCGACATTGGGATTGGCGTGAGTTCCAAAATTTGGCGTTCAAATTGGCTTCTCGGCGCCACTCGATTACCTTTGGGATGACTGGCAACGGGAAAAACTATATCTGCGCCATCTTTACAAGCCAAACAGGCCAGTAGCCCCCGCAGATACTGCGCAAGCAGCTATAAAAACAACAGCAAAACCTATCGACTTTGCTGCTTGGCCCGCCACTCGCCGGGGCTGTGCCCGGTCCAGCGTTTGAAGGCCCGGTTGAACGCACTGGCCTCCGAGAAGCCCAGGCGCTGGGCAATGTCGACAAACGTGTCATCGGTGTCGGCCACCGCGGTGCACGCGGCCTCCTTGCGCACCGCATCCACCACATCGGAGTAACTCAGGCCCTGGCTTTGCAGGCGGCGGGCAAACACCCGGTCGCTCAAGGCAAACTGCTCGGCGGCGGCCGAGCGTTCCGGCACGCCGGTCGTCAGGTTCGCCCCCAGCCAGTGGCGGACCTGGGCCGAGAAGTCGGGGGTGTCGCTCAGGGCGGCCAGGCGCGCCGCTGCGTATTCGCGGTGCATGGCGGCAAGCTGTGTGTCGGCTTGCGGCAGGGCTCGGTCCAGCAAAGTGTTGTCCAGGTGCAGGCCGCTGAAAGCCTGGTTGAAATCCACCCCGGTTTGAAATACCGTCTGGTAGCCCGCCAGCGGCCCCAGTTGGCTGTGGCTGAACTGCACCCGCGCCGGGACGAAGCGGTGGTCGGTGACCCAGCGGCTGAAGCTCACCACGGCGGCCAGCACGGCTTCGATCTGGTGCGGGCTGAAGGCCAGTTCGCCTTGCTGGGGGTGGTAAATCACCCAGCTTTTCAAGTCGCCGCCCACGATCTGGAAGCGCCCGCCGTCACTGATCAGGCGCTGAAACTTTTGCACCAGCGCAATCGCCTCGCGCAGCGTGGGCGAGGACTGGAAGATGAAGCTCACCACGTTGAAGCTGGCCGGGGCCCCACCAGGCTACCGGCTTTGAGGCCAAAGCCGGGGTCCTGGGTCAGTTCGGCGGCGGCGCGCCACAGCCGGGTGATGTCGTCGATGGGCCAGCGCTCGTCGGTCAACTGCTGGGCACCCAGCCCCGCGTGGGCCAGCAGTTGCGTGCGGGTCAGGCCGTGGCGTTCGGCGGCAGCGAGCACGGTGTTGATCCAGCTCATGGAAACACTGGCTTGTGCGGTCAACATGGGCGGCTCCTGAAGTCAAGGGGTTCGCTATGATAAACAGCTAGCATTGCACGCTGAGGCAGAGCTTAGACAAATAACAACCGCAATGGAGACACCATGCATATTCCCTCACTCAAAGACCAGGTCAGCGCCGAAGAATGGCAATTGCGCGTTGACCTGGCCGTCTGCTACCGGCTGGTGGCGCTGTACGGCTGGAGCGATCTGGTGTTTACCCACATCAGCGCCAAGCTGCCCGAGTCGGTCTCCGGCGCAGGGGCGCACCAGTTCTTGATCAACCCCTATGGCTTGATGTTTGACGAGATCACCGCGAGCTCGCTGGTGAAGGTGGATGAGCAGTGCAACAAGGTCATTGACACGCCCTTCCCCGTGAACCCCGCCGGTTTTGTGATCCACAGCGCGGTGCATGCGGCACGTGCCGATGCCGGTTGCGTGTTGCACACCCACACCCGTGCGGGTGTGGCGGTGAGTGCACAACAGTGCGGCGTGTTGCCCATCAGCCAGCAGTCCACTTTTGTACTGGCCTCGCTGGCCTACCACGCGTACGAAGGCGTGGCCATTCGCGATGACGAAAAGGTGCGGCTGCAGGCCGATATGGGCAGCGCCAATTTTCTGATGCTGCGCAACCACGGCTTGCTGGTGGTGGGCAAGACCATTGCAGATGCCTTCCTCAGCATGTACACCTTTGAGAATACCTGCCGCATCCAGATCGATGCGCAGGCCGGGGGTGCCCTGACCGAAGTCAACCCGCTCATCGTCAAGGGCGTGGCCCAGGCCATGCGGGTGCAGACCGGCGGCATGGGCGGCGCGTTTGTCTGGCCCTCGCTGATCCGCAAGCTCGACAAACTCGACGACAGCTACAAAAGCTGAGGGGCCCCGGCATGACTACAGCAAGTTATCAGTCCGATGTGCTGGTGGTGGGGGGTGGCCTGGCCGGTATCGTGACGGCCATCGAGTGTTTGCGTGCGGGCAAAAGCGTCACGCTGGTGGACCGCGACACACCCGAGCGCGTGGGCGGTCTGGCGCTGTGGGCCTTTGGCGGCATGGCGCTGGTGGATACGCCGCTGCAGCGGCGCATGAAGCTCAAGGATTCACCCGAATTAGCCTTGGCCGACTGGCTGCGCTTTGGCGAACTGGGTGAGGACGATGTGCTGCCGCGCCAGTGGGCCAGCTATTACGTGGAACACTCGCGCGAACAGGTGTACGACTGGGTGATCGACCACGGCCTCAAGTTCATGCCCGCCGTCAATTGGGTGGAGCGTGGCATGCAAGGCGACGGCAACACCCTGCCGCGTTACCACGTGGTGTGGGGCACCTCGCGCCACCTCACGCTGCGCATGATCGAAGTCATGCAGCAGGCCAGCACGGGCAAGCGTTTGAACCTGCTCAGCCGCCATCGCATTATCGCGTTGGACGCGCAGAACGGCACGGTCACCGGTGCCACCGGCATCAACGAAGCCACGGGTCAGGAGGTGCGTTTTAGCGCGCAGGCGGTGGTGCTGGCTATGGGCGGCATCAACGGCAGCCACGAAGAGACGCGCGCCAATTGGGTCCAAAGCCGCCCCCTGCCAGCCACCCTGCTCAACGGTGCCCACCCGTTTGCCGATGGCAAGCTGCACCACTTGGTGGCCGGGTTGGGCGGGAACATCACCCATGCGGGCGAGATGTGGAACTACGCCGCCGGCTTTCCCCACCCGCAGCCGCATTTCGCGGGCCATGGCCTGTCGGCCATTCCCTGCAAGTCGGCGCTGTGGCTCAACCACAAGGGCGAGCGCATCGGCCCGCAACCGCTGGTCACGGGCTTTGACACCCACGAGTTGTGCCAGCGCGTCGCTGCGCAAGAGAAGCCCTACACCTGGCAGCTGATGAACTGGCGCATCGCCGTCAAGGAGTTCGCCATCTCTGGCTCCGAGCACAACCAGCGTATCCGCGATTTGCAGTTCCCCCTGTTCCTCAAGGAAACCCTGCTGGGCAACCACCGTCTGGTCAAGCAAATGGCGGCTGAGAGCAAACACTTTCTGGTGGACGACACCCTGGCCGGGCTGTGCACCAAGATGAATGCACTGACCGGCACGCAGGACGTGAAACCCGAGGTGCTGCAACACACAGCGGATGCGTTTGACGCCAACTTCTCGCGCGGCGATTCCGTGGTCAATGACGACCAGATTCGCCGCATCGAACACGCCCGCCACTGGGGGCCGGATCGCTTACGCACCTGCAAACCGGCACCGTTACAAAAGCCCGGCGCCGGGCCGTATATTGCCATCCAGATGCAGCTCATCACCCGCAAGAGCCTGGGCGGCTTGCAGACCGATCTGCAAAGCCGCGTGCTCAATGCCGCAGGCCAACCGATGCCGGGCTTGTACTGCGTGGGCGAGGCGGCGGGCTTTGGCGGCGGCGGTGCCAGTGGCAAACGTTCGCTGGAGGGCACCTTCCTGCCCGGCTGCATTCTCACGGCGCGTGCTGCGGCACGTTCCATCAATACAGGTCGCGGCCTCTGAGACCTGTCCGCATTTCCCTATAAAAATTCTGAGGAGCCCCCCAATGTCCAATGGCGCTAATGCCCTGATCCGAACCCTGGTCGATGCCGGCATCACCACCTGCTTTACCAACCCCGGCACGTCCGAGATGCATTTCGTGGCCGCGCTCGACACCGTGCCCGAAATGCGCGCGGTGCTGGCCTTGTTCGAAGGCGTAGCCACCGGCGCGGCCGACGGCTACGGCCGTATGGCCGACAAGCCCGCCGCCACGCTGCTGCACCTGGGCTGCGGCCTGGGCAATGGCCTGGCCAACCTGCACAACGCACGCAAGGGCCGGGTGCCCATACTGAACATCGTGGGCGACCACGCCACCCACCACGTGCAGTACGACGCGCAACTGCAGTCGGATATCGAAACCGTGGCGCGCAATGTGTCGCCTTGGGTGCGCACCTCCAAGAGTACGCAGGACCTGTGCAAAGACGCGGCCGAGGCCATTGGCGCTTGCATGGGCCCGCCGGGGCAGGTCGCCACGCTGATCCTGCCGGCCGACGTGTCATGGGGCGAAGGCGGCGTGCCCGCAGCGCCGCCCATCCTCATCCCGCCAGCGGCGGCGGACGACGCCACCGTGGCGGCCATCGCCCTGGCCCTGCAAGGCGAAGGCAAGAAGGCCATTCTGCTGGGGGGCCGCGCCTTGCGTGCCCCCGCGTTGATGGCGCTGGCACGCATCGCCGCCGAGACCGGTGCCAAGCTGTTTGCCGAAGTCTTCCCCACGCGCCTTGAGCGCGGTGCGGGCTTGCCACCGGTGGAGCGTATCGCCTACCTGGCCGAACTGGCGTCGGTGCAGTTGGCCGGGCTGGACCACCTGATCCTGGTGGATGCCAAGGCGCCCGTTTCGTTCTTCGCCTACCCTGGCAAGAAGAGCTACCTGGTGCCTGACGGCTGCCAGTTGCACACCTTGGCGTCATACACACAGGACGTGACCGGTAGTCTGGACAAGCTGTCCAAGGCCGTCGGTGCCGAGCAGGCCACGCCCGTACTGCAGGCACCCAAGCGCCCGGGCCTTCCGCGTGGCAAATTCACCGCCGACAAGGTCTGCAAGGCCATTGGGCAGCTGATGCCGGAAAACGCCATCATCGTGGACGAAGCGCAGACCTCCGGCATCATGCTGGCCATGTACACCGCGGGCGCGCCCCGCCACGATGTGGTCACGCTCACGGGCGGCGCCATTGGCCAGGGCCTGCCCAACGCCGTGGGTGCGGCCATTGCCTGCCCGCAGCGCAAGGTGATTGCCCTGGCCGGCGACGGTTCGGCCATGTACACCATCCAGGCCTTGTGGACCATGGCGCGCGAGAAGCTCGACGTCATCAATATCATCTTCAACAACCGCTCCTACGCCATCCTCAACGTCGAGTTGCAGCGCGTAGGTGCGGTCGGTGCCAGCGACAAGGCCAAAGCCCAGCTCGACCTGCGCACGCCGCCGATTGATTTTGTGCGCTTGGGGGAGGGTATGGGTGTGGCCTCCAAACGCGCCACCACCACCGAAGAGTTTTTGGCGGCTTTCGAGCACGCACTGCGCACCCCGGGTCCGCATCTCATTGAGGCCATCGTGCCCCCGAGCTTGACCGGGCTAAAACTGCGCGTGTTGCCGCACCTGCTGCAATCGCTGGCCAATCTGCCGCAGCCTATTGCGCGGGCCTTCAAGCGCGCAATCGCGCCCTGACAGCCGTCTTTGTTTGAAGCCCCCGCAGCGGCGCGGGCTGTGGTGGTTACAAGGGCACGGGAACCGTAGGTGACCAAGTCCCCCTTATGAGACAAATCGGCGATGCGCACGTGCGACTTGGTGCGTTCCAAAATGGTCTTGCACAAAGGCAAGAACTCTGCTTCCTCAAACGCGGCGTGGGCGGCGTAGTCCAGCACCAGTGCTTCGACTGCAGCGTTACTTCTGGTGTGTTGCCGCCGATGTCAATTTGACCACCCCTACCGATTTTGACTGACCGGGGACAGTGGCCCTGCCGCTCGCATAGACACTCAGAATTCTCCGCTAGTCGGGTGGTCACCGATTCTCGGCACACCTGGTCAATTTGGCACTGGCCGCAACACCTGCCAGACGGCTGCGGCGACGCTGACTACCTGCAAGCGCTGGAGCAGGCACTGCTTGCCCTGGGCAGCCGCTTCAAGCCATCCCTGGTGATCTATCTCGCAGCTGCCGACCCTTTTGAAGGAGACCGTCTGGGCCGCCTGAAGCTCAGTTACGACGGCCTCCAAGCGCGTGACCGTCGTGTGTTCGACTGGGCTTGGCAGCGGCGTGTGCCCCTGGCCATGACCATGGCGGGCGGCTATGGCCACCGGATTGAAGAGACGGTACAAGTACAGATCAACACTTGGCGTGTGGCGGTTGAATATTGGCGGCGCTGGCAACAGTGCCGATGAGCCATCCCGATCCTGGCTGAGCGCAATCACACCGAGGCTGAGCGTCAGGTATCGGCGACCGCGACTGCGACTGACTCCAAAAGACACATTGCGGGTCTTCACCACAGTCCGCTATCCGGTACTCCAGTTCAACGCCGTAAAGAAGCAGTTCGTGGCGACCCGCAAGGTGTCTCCAGCTGCCAGTTTTCACGAATGGAAGTCGGCAAACGAGCGCAACGCAATTCGGTAGTGCAGCAGTCCTTAGCGAACGGCCGCCAGACATTGGCTCACGACGGTCACTCAGCCGTCCATTCCAATTCAAAACCACCACTGATTCAGGTTCAAACCCGTCGAGACCACCGGTACAGTACGCTAGGGGGATACTGCCGTTGGCCTTATCCCGTTTCCTGTCCCCGCCATGTCCACCTCGCCTGAATCTCCTGCCCAATCTGCAGCCGCTGTGCCCTGGCTGCCTTTGCTGACACTGGTCAGCGCCTTCGCGCTCAGCCAGGCCTTTCGCACCGTTACCGCAATGATGGCGACTGGTTTGCAGCAGGATTTCGGTTTGTCCACGCAGGCGTTGGGCTTGTTTGCCGCCACATTTTCCTTTTCCTTCGGCCTGAGCCAGTTCGTCATTGGGGTGGCGCTGGATTTTTACGGGCTGCGTCGCACCTGGCTGTGCACTTTTCCGCTGGCCATCCTTGGTGCGCTCGCCTCCGCGCTGGCGCCGAACTACGCCGTTCTGGTGCTTGGCCAGGCATTGATCGGCATCGGTTGCTCGCCGGCCTTTGTGGTGTGCACGCTTTTCATCGCAAGGCGCTTCCCGGCGCACCGCTTTGCCGCAATATCCGGAGTGGCCATGGGGATGGGTGGGCTGGGGCTGGTGCTCACCGGTACGCCATTGGCCTGGCTCATTCATGTAAGTTCGTGGCGCATGGGCTTTGCCGTGCTGGCGGGGCTGGCGTGCGTTTCGTGGCTGTTGGTGCAGTCGCAGTTGCGGGAGGACTTGGCCGCTGCCCAGCACCGCCCGGACAGCCTGGGACACGCCTTGCGTGGTTTTGGCGCGCTGTTTCTGCTGCCACAGACCTGGGGCATTCTGGCGCTGGCTCTGGTCAATTACGCGTCTTTCCTGACCATTCGCGGTCTCTGGCTGGGACCTTTGCTCATACACCGCCACGGTATGTCGCTGGTACAGACCGGCAACGTGGCTCTGGTAGTTTCGGTGCTGTCGCTGTTCACGCCCGCGCTGTTTGGCCACTTCGATCCCGGCCCAGCACGGCGACGGCCCTGGATTGTGCGCGCAGCGCTGGCCATCGCCGTGGTCTTTGCGCTGATGGCGTTTCTACCTCTGGACTGGGTGGACGTTGGCGGCATGGTGGCGGTGGCGGTGCTCTCCGGAGCCGCCATTCTGCAGTACGCCAACGTGCGTGCCTCCTATAACGCTGAAATAAGCGGTCGCGCCATGTCGGTCTTCACCATGGCAATGTTTCTAGGTGTGGCCTTCGTGCAGAGCCTGAGCGGCTTGGCGGCGTCCTGGTCGCTGGCCTTGGGGCAGGACCCTTATTCGGGTGTGTTGGTTTGCGTGGCGTCACTGCTGGCGCTGGGCACGCTGGCGTTTCGCCTGTTGCCGGTGGCGCGGCTGGGCTGAGCCCGGCGTTTGCGTCAAACCCTGGTCGCATAGACCCGATTGCGTCTCAAGGATAGGGTAGTCGCAATGCCGGGAAAGTGGGCACCGGTATACATTGACGACCAGCCCGTCCATGAGTGGCGGTTTTGCAAGTATCTTCATCCGTCGCAGGCCGCTGATGCATAACCAGTTCCAGCTTGCAGCGGGCGCGGCCAATTCAACCCATCAGTCCAGTTCACAGGTTCAGTCTGTTGCCGTTATAGAACTTGAAAGCTGATCGACACGGCCGCCACCGTCAAGAATAGACACTTACCGGTAGTAGCCATTTGCGATCTGCTTCATCCAAACCGGGCATTGGTTTATACAGAGCGACAGTCAGCTGTCGGGCGACCATTCCATCAAAGCGGGCACCCGCGTTCGACCAGGAGCCGCTATTT
>JADGRK010000084.1 GCA_017880985.1 Rhodoferax sp.
TGGCTTGGCCCGAGAGGCAAAGCTGCATCAGGTGCATGGTTTGGGGGTCGCCAGTTACACGTTCCGGATAGGCTTGGGCCAGCACGGCTTGGCCGGTGTCGGTGCGAGTGAGACGAAGCTCGGTCTCGATGTTGACGTGGAACTGCAACAGACCGCGTCGCACAAACTGACCGCCAATTCCTGCAAAGCCACCGCCGCTGGCGGCACCGGTGAGCAAACCCAGCACGCTGGCCACCACACCGGCGGTGCCGGCTTCGAGTGACTCGCGCAGGCACACCTGAATTTGCCCACGTGTTGGCATCTCGTCGCCATACAAAGCCCTGATGGCTCGCACACCCAGCCAATAGGCTGATGCGACCGTGGGGCACGAGTGCCCGGCAAGTCGCACCACATCTGCATAGCCATAGCTCAGCAGCCCGCCACTGACGGAGCCGAGCAACTCGGCGAGCGGATCGCGCAGTGTGATGCGAGGCACTTCGACGAAAAAATCGGGGAAGTTCACTGGATCGATCAATGGCAAATGAAGTCGATAACGATGGTGCCTTGTTCGCGCTGCACATACTGGATGGACACGGCGTCGCCGTAACGGGCAGTGAGTTGGTTCAGCAAGGGAATTGGGTCGTGGTCGTTGCAAAAGCGCATGGTTTCACCAGGTTGCAGCGAATCGAGCGCGCCAAATATGGCGGCATGACGGAAACGCTTGGCAACGCCGCGCGCATCAAACGGGTAAATGGCTTCGGGGGTGACGTGGTTGGTAGCGCAGGAACTCATGAAGAAACCTCTGGTTGTTGATAATAGAAAATAGCTTTGCTGTTCTTGGGCTAACAGGATTTGTTGCGGGTGGGACCGCTCTCGATTGCAGAACCAACTGCGCAATACGCGGGAAGCGGATGGCACAGGCAATCGGGAAACATGCTCATATATTTGGACTGGGTAAAAGATTCATTGTAAATACTGCTTATGGCGAAGATCAACCCTTTAACCCTGCCGCAATGATGGGATAAAAATCTAGTCCTCAAAGGTTGATGCTGAAAGAAATCGAATCACAAGGCTCGATTTACTGCAAATTCCATAACGCTTGGAGACAAGACAATGTTAAGTTGTGATCTTATCCACGCACCAACGCGACGCATCTGGCAACCCAAAAGGACTGAGCAACGACTATGATATTCAGGGAACTTATTTTGTCGCCAATCGTTTATAGGATGAGGTGATTGGTATGCTAGCCTCCGGTGGCTCTGAGGATGACTTGGTAAGGCGCGCGCAGGCGGGCAATGGACAAGCATTTTCCGAGCTGGTGCGGCGTCATCAGAGTTCCGTTTACCGCTATTTGTTGCGCATGCTCGGTTCGCATGAAGACGCGATGGAGCTGACGCAGGATGCGTTCATCAAAGCCTGGCAGGCGCTTGCGCAGTGGCAGCCTGAGGCACAATTCCGCACGTGGCTGTTCCGGATCGCGAACAACACTGCGCTTGACGCCCTGCGGCGCCGCAAGCTGGTCGAATTCGTGCCGCTGGAGGACTCGTTCGATGCGCCCAGTCCCGAGCCCAATCCAGAGCACCAGGCGCAGGTTACGCAGGAGGTCCGGCAATTGGAAGCAAGCCTGAAGAAGCTGGCACCAGAGCACCGGCAAATATTACTATTGCGCGAGGTGGAAGAAATGTCTTACGAAGAAATCGGATGTGTGCTGTCGCTCAGCGAAGGGACGGTGAAGTCGCGATTGGCGCGGGCGCGAGTCGCCCTGATCGAGATTCGCGCCAGGAGTCGGCCATGAGCTCTACCGAAAAATGTCCAAGAACCGAGGCAATCTCGGCCCGGGTTGACAATGAGTTGGTCGAGCCCGCTCGCATTGCGCTCGATGCACATGTCGCGGGCTGCGCGATCTGCGCGCCGGTGCTGGCCGAGTTCAGGCAGTTGCGCGCCACCTTTGCCGCATTACCCGACGTTGCGCCCAACGTCGATTTCGCTTTCCTGGTGGATCGCCGCATCGCGGCCACCGGCGTCCCGAAGCCAAAGCGGCAGCGCTGGCGTTGGTGGCAGCTCGCACCGGCGACACTCGGCGCCGCCCTCTCGCTTTCGCTCGGAGGCTATTTAGGCGGCGCACTGGTGCTAGGGTCCCAGGTTGCAGCGCAGCCCGCGGCGCTACAGATGGCCGCTTTTACCGCAATTCCTCCGGGCGGCTTGTGCCCGGCCCTACAAGCCTGCAATTCAATGGGTCGCTGACATGAAACGCTACTGGGTTTATCTGCTACTCGCGATCTCGCTGCTGGTTAACATGGGCGTACTCGCCGGCGCGTGGTTTCAGGCCTGGCGCGCGCAAGGCGCGACCGAACTAGCCTTCTTCGGGATGGGTCACGAACGCATTCCGGGCTATTTGAAGCTCGATGGCGTGCAGCGCGAGCGCTGGCATGCGATCGAGCAAAATTTCGTCAAGAGCCTGAATGATGTCGGCGGCGAGATTCAGATTCACCGTGCGCGTCTGGTGCGCGAGATATTCGCTGCTCAGCCCGACGCGTCAGTCATTGAGCGCGAGCGCGCTGCAATCTTCACGCTACAGGAGGCGCAGCAGCGCAGCGTCATTGAGCAACTGCTGAAGGAGCGCGATATGTTAAACGCGGAGCAGCGGCTCGCCCTGGCCGACCTGCTTCTCAAGCAGGATCCACGCAGCACCGTCGGCGCGCAGCAACTGCACGCACGCTGATCCGCACCAGCGTCAATTGTCCCAGTCCAGACGGGCCTGAACGGGCGCGTGCGCTACGGATCGAAAAAATGCTGGAACAAATTCTCAACAGCTTCGTTTATATCAATAAGCCCGCTCGAACCGAGACCGGGCCTAAATGAGAACAAAGTCCGTAACTAACATTGGAAAATTGCCTATCATGAAATTCAATCAAATCACAGTCAAAGCTTCTGTCCTGGCGACCCTCTCGGCGGCACTGCTGCTCGCAGCAGTGCCTGCATCCGCTCATTGCGATGGCGTGGACGGCCCGGTGATCAAAGCAGCGCAGCAAGCGCTCGACACCGGAAACGTCAATCGCGTGCTGATCTGGGTGCAAGCTTCTGACCAAGCGCAGATCAAGGAGGCGTTTCGCAAGACGCTCGACGTCAGGCAGTTGAACCCTTCCGCCAAGAAGCTGGCTGACTACTACTTCTTCGAGACCCTGGTGCGGGTGCATCGAGCCGGAGAAGGGGCGCCTTACACCGGGATTCAGCCTGCGGGCCGCGACCTTGGCCCAGCAGTGGTGGCCGGCGACAAGGCACTTGAAACGGGATCGGTCGAACCCTTGGCGAACTTGCTCACGCAGGCAGTACACAAAAGCGTTGGGGGGCAATTCAAGGATGTCATTGCCATGAAGAATTTCAAGACTGACGACGTTGCGGCCGGACAAGAGTATGTGAAGGCGTATGTCGGTTATATCCATTCAGTCGAGCGGATTTACGAAGCGACTGAAAGTTCCGCGCACGGCAACGCTCCGGAAAGCGCTACAGCGGCCCATCAGCATTAAAGCGATCTAAAGATGAACACCATGAACCTGCAAAAACTTTTGAAATCACGCATAGCGCTGGCGCTGCTTGCCGGCCTCATGTACCTGACATGGAAATCGTTGGCCCAGTATTTCGGGCTGGATGAATCGATCGGCGGCCTCGGCAGGGACGCCATCGGGCTGGGCAATGGCGGTCTCGCAATGGCCTGGGCGCTTGGGCATTGCGATGGGTTGGACGGGCCCGTGGTGACGGCGGCACGAAAGTCGCTTCAAACCGGCAATGTCAATCTGGTCCTTCCTTGGGTGCGGACCGAGGACGAAGGCGCGATCCGGAAAGTGTTCGACCAAGCGAGGTCGGTGCGCCAACTCGGCGGAGAAGCGCGCGAACTCGCCGACACGCATTTCTTTGAAACGCTGGTCCGCATCCATCGGGCTGGCGAAGGTGCGCCCTTTGGCGGCTTGCAGCCGGCCGGTCGCGATCTCGGACCGGCGGTTCCTGCGGCTGACAAGGCGCTTGAAAATGGCTCAATCGAAAGGGTCGAAAAACTGCTCACCGACGCGATACGCGAGGGCGTGCACAAGCACTTTGACGCAGCCTTGAGCCGCCGAAAATTCGACCCAGATGACGTCGTAGCGGGTCGTGCGTACGTCGAGGCCTATGTGCCCTATGTCCACTATGTGGAGCGACTGTGGCAGGACGCACAGGGCGCGGGACATGCACATGACCAACATCACTCCGAGCACGTGCATTAGCCAGTGCACTGGTCTGCCGATCATGATTGAGCGCGAAGCAGACCTCGGGCATGCGGCAATCCGCAGCAACGGAAACGACGTCAGAGAGGAAAGCATTTCGTCCTCGCTGGTCGGGGTTATCGATGCAGGCTATATTCGATCAAACCCTGCCAGGGGAGAAGGTTCGCACTGGCTAAGGGTGACGGCGGCAAAAAATAGCATGAGAGCGCTCAATGTCCAAGCACCTTATTGAATTCACCACCGACAAACGCTTTATCCGACGCGTGCGCGAGCTCAAAACCATAGAAATAATGGTCCGCATGTACTGCCGCCACCACCATGGCGGCACGCCGCTATGCGCCGACTGCGCCGCGCTGTTTGACTATGCACAGCGCCGTCTGCAACGCTGTGTCTTCGGCGACGCCAAGCCCAACTGCGCCAAATGCGTCGTGCATTGTTACAGCGCGGCCATGCGTGAAAAAATCAGGATCGTGATGCGCTGGGCCGGGCAACGCATGCTGCTAAGACACCCCGTCCTCGGCGTCTTGCACCTGCTCGCCGATCGCCGGCCGATACCGACGCTGCCAGCCAAGCGCCAACCAAAAGATCCGGCTACGCACAGCGCTGCGAGCGCTGGCAAGGACTAGAGAGGATAGCGTTCACGCAGACAGCGGGAGTTCATCAGCAGTCCCGCCACCAGCGTGAACACGGCGACCGCACCCAAAATGAGGGCGGCGGCGGTCCACGGCCGACCGGCCTGCTGGCGAAATTCGACAAGCTCAACCGCCGCCCGCAACCAAGTCGCGGTTGCGCCATAGGCCGTCAACTGCAACAGGATGAGGCTCCAGCGCTTCCGGTACAGGAACAGCAAGGGTGTGGCCAGACACAGGGTGACCAGCAAGAAATTGCCGGCTCGAAGAAAATGGGCTCCCAGCAGCAATGCTGCGATTACGAAAAGACCAATGCGAACGGACATTTGAAAGTTTTCACTTGGTGTTTGGATTCTGCAGACATCCGGTAACGAAGCTGCGAACTGCCGCCGCATCTTGCCACGATCTTGCTCTTTATATCAAAATCGCCAAGCTCTGACTAGCTCGCCTTGCGCCAGACTGAGGGCCTCATGGAATCCATCCAAAGGCTATTTTAAAAAGAAGTATTTGTGTTGCATCTTTTAAAAGATGCACGTAGAATGAATCATTAGTAAGATTCAATTCGAACTTACGTCCGCTTCTCGTTCAAAACCATCAATAAGGAATCCTTGCCATGCACGCTACGCGCAAACTCTGGACCTGGCTCGCCGTTATCTGTGTACTGTCTTTTGCCGTATTAGGCTGGGTCGGAACAGAGATCTATCTGACGGCGCCGCCCATTCCAAAACAAGTCATCAGCACTCAAGGTGCCGTACTGTTTTCGGAAGGCCAAGTTCAACGCGGTCAGGAAGCTTGGCTGTCCGCTGGCGGTCAGCAACTGGGATCCGTTTGGGGCCATGGCAGTTATGTCGCACCGGATTGGTCGGCCGACTGGCTGCACCGCGAGGCGCTGGCACTGCGCAGCCTGTGGGCGCAACGTGATTTCGGCAAGCCTTTTGAGCACTTGAGCGTCGGCCAGCAAGGCGACCTCAACGCCCGGCTCAAGAGCGAGATGCGACGCAACACCTACGACGCCAAAACCGACACCATTACGCTGTCGCCGGACCGCGCCGACGCAGTCCAGCAAGTCGCACAGCACTACACCAGCCTGTTTGGCAGTGACCCGTCAATGAACAAGCTGCGCGAACAATATGCGATGAACGCCGGGTCCTTGCCCGACCCGCTTGATCTGCAAGCGCTACCGGCATTCATATTCTGGTCCGCGTGGTCGGCCGCAACGGATCGTCCCGGCGAAACTGATCTGAGTTACACCAGCAACTGGCCGCACGAACCGCTGATTGACAACAGCCCGACCGCCGGCGCCGGCATTTGGTCGATCGCCAGTGTCATTTTCATGATTGCCGCCATTGCCGGCATGCTTTTCTTCCACTCGACAGCCAAGGAAGAAGGCGATCCGACACCGCCCAAAACCGATCCGCTGTTCGACCTGAAGCCGACCCCGTCCATGAAGGCGACCCGGAAATACTTCTATGTCGTGATCGGCCTGATCCTGGCGCAAGTGGCGATGGGGGTGATTACCGCCCACTATGCCGTGGAGGGCCAGAGCTTCTTCGGCTTCCCGCTGGCGCAGATACTGCCCTTTACCGTGAGCCGCACCATCCATACCCAGTTTGCGGTCTTGTGGATTGCCACCGCCTGGCTGGCGACCGGTCTGTACATCGCACCGGCGATCTCGGGACATGAACCAAAGTACCAAAAACTCGGGGTTGACGTTTTGTTCTATGCCTTGCTGTTCATCGTGGTCGGCTCTACCGCTTTTGGCTGGCTCGGTTCACTGCAGCACCTGGGCAATAGTTTCAGTTTCTGGATCGGAAACCAAGGGCTGGAATTCACCAGCATGGGTCGTGTCTGGCAAGTACTGCTGTTTGTTGGTCTGCTATTTTGGGTCACGTTATTGGGTCGCGGCTTGATGCCGGCCTTGAAGAAGCCATCGGAGAGCCGCGGTCTTATTGCGATGGTGTTCCTGGCCGCCCTGTGCATCGGCGGTTTCTATGCGACCTCGTTGACCTGGGGCCCACATACGCACTATTCGATGATCGAGTACTGGCGCTGGTGGTTGGTGCACTTGTGGGTGGAAGGCTTTTTTGAAGTATTCGCCACGGCCGTGATTGCCCTGTTGTTCACGCGTCTGGGCCTGATCCGCGCCGGCACCGCCAACAGCGCCATCGTGCTGGAAACCATCGTGTTCCTGTTCGGCGGCATTCTGGGCACCTTGCATCATCTGTATTTCACCGGCACGCCGACCTTCGTGATTGCGATTGGTGCCATGTTCTCGGCGCTGGAAGTAGTTCCGTTGGCGATGATCGGCGTCGAAGCCTATCGCAACTACCAACGCTCCAAGGCGGCGCCCTGGGTGCAAACCTACAAGTGGTCAATTCTGTGTTTCATCGCAGTTGGCTTCTGGAACGTCGTCGGTGCCGGTTTGTTGGGTTTCTCGATCAATACTCCGATCGCGCTCTATTACATGCAAGGGCTCAATATGACCGCCGCCCACGGCCATGCCGCGCTGTTCGGCGTCTATGGCATGCTGGGCATCGGGCTGCTGCTGTTTTGTCTGCGCGGTCTGTCCGATCGCGCCGCCTGGTCTGATCGGCTGCTTGCCCCGATGTTCTGGTCGCTGAATATTGGCCTTGCCATGATGGTGTTCATGTCACTGGTGCCGGGCGGTATCTACCAGGCCTGGGCCAGCATCACCAAAGGCATGTGGTTTGCGCGCTCGCCGGAAGTCATTCATTCGCAGCTGATGGAAACCTTGGTGTGGATGCGGATACCGGGCGATCTGGTCTTCGCTACCGGCACTCTCTTCCTGGCTTGGTTCGCGTTACGTTTGCTGATAGGAGGCAAACGCAGACAGCCGATACCGGTGCTTGTGGCCGGGGCCAAAAGAGCTTGAGTAAGCAACGATGGGCCATTCGGGCGCACGAGTGCAGATCTCGCGGCGCCCCTATGAGGCGTCCAAAGTGATCAGGCCATCCAGCTCACGTGGCCTGCGTCCCGGCATTCCCAGCGGACTCGGGACCTCTTCTTCGCCGGCCGACCAGCTCGGCGCAGAAGAGGGTATAGGTAAAGCGGTCAGCGAAAGGCTGCACGCCCATGGAAATCGCATTTAAGCCCGGGTCTGAAATGATCAATGCGCCGCATGGATGGGCAAGGAACAGCATTGAAATCCATCCCCGTCAAACCGGCTACTGTAAATAACACTTCGTGTGCAGTGAGGGACAACCTTGAGGTGGCACCGTTGAGACCGATCTGGTTGCTCGCCACCGTGCTGCTGCGCGTCATCGCGGCAATTTGGCCCGCGGCCCGCATTCCGTTCACGCTGCTGGCGATTGCCGCATGGACGGCAGCCACGCTGGATTGGGCGCTCGGGTATGGCAGCTGGTTTGGTCGCCCTAGCCTGGACGGTCGACCCGACCAGGTCAAACCTTTTCAAATGACTGCGAACCCATATGCCATGTCAGTTTGGAGGCTTTTTTGTCAGTGCCACAAATTCAAATTGACACCTCTATTTTCTTTTACGGACCTCCAGGTAGGGTAAACCAGGAATCAGCTGCAAACGCGGTGAGTTGAGCGGTGAGGTGCTGGTGGCAGCGGGTGCCACCAGATCGGCCAGCGTGATACCGTCCAACACTGCAAGGTAACTCAGCGTGGCCTG
>JADGRK010000085.1 GCA_017880985.1 Rhodoferax sp.
CATCTGGCGCAGCATTGCACCAGCTTGTGCGTCCATGCCGCCATAGAAGATGGCATCAGGCTTCTTGGACTTGATGGCCGTCAGGATGGCCATGAAATCGGTAGCCTTGTCGGTGGTGAACTGGTTATCAACTACTTTCATACCCTTGAGAATGGCGGTCTTCTTGAACACCTCGGCCACACCCTGACCATAAGCGGTGCGGTCGTCGATGACGGCGACCGTCTTGAGCTTCATGACGTCAGCTGCGTACACAGCCAAACCAGCGCCCAGGGCGTTGTCGTTGGCAATGATGCGGTAGGTGGTCTTATAGCCAGGCTTGGTCAGGTTGGGGTTGGTGGCCGCACCGGTGATGTGGGGAATACCGCAATCGTTGTAGATCTTGGACGCGGGGATCGTGGTACCTGAGTTCAGGTGACCCACCACACCCGCCACTTTGGCGTCGCACAGTTTTTGTGCTACAGCCGTGCCCTGTTTCGGGTCAGCGGCGTCATCTTCGGCCATCAACTCAAACTTGATCTTTTTGCCACCGATGACAATGTTTTGCGCGTTCAAATCTTCGATCGCCATCATGGAGCCGTTGGCATTGTCCTTGCCGTAGTGCGCTTGGCTACCGGACATGGGCGCCACGTGACCGATCTTGACGACTTGCACGTCCTGCGCCATAGCCATACCCGCTGCGGCGGCAATTGCTGCAGCCACTGTAATTTTCAATTTCATTTGCATAGACCACTCCAAAGTTAAAAAATGTGAATTTAAAAAGCTCCACATTCAACACGATAACGCAATTTATGAGCCAGAAACATAGGGAAGACACCAATCTGGTGAATTCTTCTTGCTCTATTTCAACTTGGTGTGATCTTTCATAAATGCAATTCAAGGGTTTGCGCCACGGTCTTCCTAATCACAGCCTGCAATTCTCGCCTTCAAATTCGAGCGTCGCGGAAACAGACGGCCCAGTCAATCCGGGCGGACGCACCACCTCAGCCAGTATTGACAAAATTCGCGGCAAACTCCGCGCCAGTGTGTTGATCAATGAGGGACCTTCAAAGTCAGATCATGACGCGTGAGGGCGTACCCTTGGTCGGTGTAGTATTTCCAGCGGGCGCGCGCAGGCTGGCGATCCTGGTGGTCCAGCCCGACCACTTCAATCACGCGCTCAAATCGCTCAAAACCGCTTGGCACAAGCTGGCCGAGATTGAGCAGGATCTGTAGATACGGTACTAATTCGGTTGACCTGGCCAGAATCACGGGCGAGGCCATGACGACCGATGGCTCACTCTCAAGGTAACAATGCGGCACAAAATCGGTGGTTGAAAAGGCCCATAAGAAATCGTCAAGCTGCTGTAGTGTTTCTGGCGAACCCGTCACCACAACCTTCGCACCACGGCTGACCGCCTTGCGCAGCAAGCGGCAAGCATAGGCCACGCGATCAGTCACGTTGAAGTGAAATGCGACCTCAGTCAATTGCAACGCCCTGCCGATTATTTTGCCGACGCCAGCAAGTATTCGAGCAGCAGTGCCACCGGTCGCCCGGTCGCCCCTTTGGCGACTCCACTCTTCCAGGCAGTTCCCGCAATATCCAGGTGTGCCCACGAACATTTTCCAGCAAAACGTTGCAAAAACTTGGCCGCGGTAATGGCACCCCCCATACGCCCCGCCAAATTGGCCACATCCGCAAAACTGGTTTTCAGTCCTTCAGCGTAATCCTCGTCCAACGGCAAGCGCCAGCAAAAGTCGGATGCAGATTCACCAGCCGCCGCCAGGGCCATTGCCAATTTATCGTCGTCTGAAAACAGGCCACTGCGCACACCACCCAGGGCGATCATGCAGGCACCGGTGAGCGTCGCGATGTCAATCACAGCGCGTGGTTTGAAGCGCTCGGCATAGGTCAAGGCATCACAGAGTACCAAACGACCTTCGGCGTCCGTATTGAGAATTTCAATCGTCTGGCCACTCATGCTGGTGACCACATCACCTGGTTTCACGGCGCGGCCGTCGGGCAGGTTTTCGCAGGACGGAATCAAACCGACCACATTGATCGCAGGCTTCAGTTCCACCAATGCCCTAAAAACGCCCAGTACACTGGCCGCACCGGACATATCAAACTTCATCTCGTTCATCTCCGCGGCGGGTTTGATCGAAATACCACCGCTGTCAAAGGTAATGCCCTTGCCCACCAGCACCGTGGGCGGAACTGACTTCGCTGCACCGTTGTAGTGCAGCACAATAAAGCGCAGCGGTTGCCCCGAGCCCTGCGCAACCGCCATAAAAGCGCCCATGCCAAGCCTGGCCACCTCTTTAGGCCCCAGCACTTTACATTTGATTCTGGGGAATTTCGTCAATGCACGCGCTGCCCCTGCCAGCAACGCGGGCGTGGCATGGTTGGCGGGCCGATTAGCCCACTCCTTGGCGAGCTCAATGCCCAGCACAGCAGCCGCTGTTTGCTCAAAAACTGCTTTGAACTTTAGAGAATCCGGCAACCCCAGCAGCACCCGCTGCATCACCCGGCCCTCAGGTTTTGATTTGGTGGTGGTAAAAACGTAGCTGGCATCAGCGGCTGCCGTCATGGCGGCCCGGATCGCATCTTCCTGGGGCAAACTGGCAAAACAAATCACCAGCTTCTTCACCTTGTCTGCTTTGACTGCCAACACCGCCGCCGTCACTGCCTTTCGCACCTGTTTGGCTGAACCGTCTCCAATGCTCGCCAGCACGGCACGTGAACAAGCTAGTCCAGCGGGGCGGTAAATGATCAGCGGCTGGTCCGGCTTTGCGGGTTTGATTTCCAGATCACCTGCCTTGACGGTCTGCTCCACCAGCGCTGACAAAACATCTTTTCCCGGTTTGAAGGGGTCAGCCAGCAGCACCAGCAGGGCGTCGCATTTCTCGCGTGCAGCCCCGGCGAGGTTGAGGGTATTGAGTTCAAAGGTCATAATCCGCGGTCTGGTAAGTTAATGACATCGATGACTCCGCTGATGCGCAGCTTCGGTGAATGCCGCAAAGTTTAATGCTATTTCACTCTTCCATTCGCAAGGAATTGGCGCGCAGTTTTGGCGCCACCTTGATCGTACTGACGACCGTGGTCATGACCATGACGCTGATTCGCACGCTTGGGCAGGCCTCACGTGGCAGCTTCAATCCATCTGATGTCGTGCTGGTCATGGCCTACACGGTACTTGCCTATATGCCTACCATTTTGACCATGAGTCTCTTCATTGGCATCATTGGCACCTTGTCGCGCATGTACCGCGACAGTGAAATGGTGATCTGGTTCACCAGTGGCCGAGGTCTATCTGCCTTGCTACGACCTCTATTCCGCTTTGCCTGGCCAGTTTTATTGGTGGTAACAGCTTTGGCACTGCTGGTGCTACCCTGGTCCAACCAGAGAATTGAAAACCTGAAGGTTCAGTACGAGAAGCGGGGTGATATTGAACGCATTGAACCCGGTCAATTTCAGGAATCTGCGGGCGGGAAACGGGTGTTTTTTGTGGAAAAGGACGCCACTGGCAAAAATTTTGGCTCAAACGTCTTTATTGCCACCAAGGAAGACGGTAAAGAGACCATCACGTCCGCCCGTAGCGGACGCATCCAAAATGTGGGGTCAGATCGATTTTTGTTGCTTAGCAACGGGCAGCGACTGGAAAGCCAGACGGGCAAGACCGATTTGAAAATCAGTGAATTCGAAGAATATCGGATTAAGGTCGGGGTGAATGTCCTCGGTGGCAATGATTACGTGCCAGTCAACACCCGCCCCACCTCGGCATTGTTGAAAGATTCGACCCCGCCGAACCTGGCAGAATTGTCATGGCGCATCGGCCTCATTCTGGCAGCTATCAACTTTGTGGTCATTGGCATTGCGGTTTCAAGCGTTAACCCACGGGTGGGCCGAAGTGCCAACCTGGTTTTTTCCTTATTTACGTTTGTGTTGTATTACAACCTGCTGAATCTGGGTCAGAACTGGATTGCCTCGGGCAAGTTCACATTCAGCGGATTTCTGCTGACCTTGCATGGTGGCGCCTTTGTGCTGGGAGCGCTGTGGCTCGCGCACGGCCACTACAACTGGCACTGGCGCAATTTGTCGGCCTCGCGCAACGCGACTTTGCGGGAGTCGTCAAGTTGAACACATTGCGCCGCCTGATCTACGGTGAGGTACTTGCTGCGGTGGCGTTCGTCACTGCAGGATTTCTGTCGCTGTTTTTCTTTTTTGATTTCGTGGAAGAGATTCAGTCGATCGGTCGCCATGCGGAGGCAGAGTACCGGCTCATCCACGCACTGACCTATGTCACGCTGATGATTCCGAGTCACCTTTACGAACTGCTGCCGATTGCGGTACTGATTGGCACCATTTTTGTCATGGCCCGTTTTGCGCAAAGTTCGGAGTTCACGATTCTGCGAACCAGCGGGCTGGGTCCCTGGCGCGCGCTGAAAACATTGATGTTGCTGGGTTTGGGCTTTGTGCTGTTGACGTTCGCCATTGGCGATTACATGTCGCCAGTCGCGGACCACACCGCACAGCTCCTGAAGGCCCGTTACCAGGGTCGCATCACGCTCGGCCAGACTGGTGCCTGGCTGAAAGAAAAACAGCCTTATTCACAGTACGCAGTCAACGTCAACTCGCTGGCGTCTGATGGCGGTATGCGCGACATTCGCATTTTTGAGTTTGACAATCAAGGCTTTCTGATGTCGATGGTTCGGGCAGAAAGCGCCAGCTTTGAATCTGATGAATCATGGAACCTGTTGCGCGTACACCGAACCGAGTTTGTAACGCGGAGTACAGACAGCGCTCGCATAGAGCGCACCGACGTGGACAGTTTTCGATGGCCAAACAAGATCAGTTCCGAGATGGTGTCGGCCGCGCTGCTCAAACCCGAACGCATGAGCACGATCGACTTGTTCGAGTACATCCGGCATCTGGATGCCAACGCACAGAGCGCACAACGCTACGAGATTGAATTCTGGAAGAAGGTCTTCTACCCGTTTAGTTGTCTCGTGATGGTGGTACTGGCCTTGCCCTTTGCATACCTTCATTTTCGATCGGGCGGTATTGCCTCCTATGTGTTCGTTGGGGTGCTGGCGGGGATCAGTTTCTTTCTGCTCAACAATGTTTTTGGGTATATCGGCAATCTCCAGAGTTGGCAACCCTGGCTCACCGCCGCACTGCCGGGCATGATCTATTCACTGCTTTCCCTGGCGGCGTTTGGCTGGCTGGTGTTTCGACGATGAAGACCAGTACCGCCCACGCCACCATCCTGTTCGCCCACGGCTCGCGCGACCCTTTGTGGCGTCAACCGATTGAAGCGGTGGCCAGCCAAATTCGGCAACTGGCCCCAGGCGCTCAGGTGCGCTGTGCCTACCTGGAAATCACAGCGCCCGATCTTTCCACCAGTGCCGCTGAATTGGCATCACTGGGCGCGACATCCATTACTGTGCTGCCGCTTTTTCTTGGCGTCGGCAAGCACGCACGAGAAGACATGCCGCAGTTGATGGCAGCGTTACAAGCCAGCCATCCGCGTATTGTGTTCGACCTGCGACCCGCCATTGGCGAAGAAATGCAAGTGATAGAACTTTTGGCTCGACTTGCCACTTCTTGAAGACTTATTGAAACTTGTATATACAGTTGAGGCATAATAAATTTCACTGATAGCTGAAATTTGATATGAACTTACATCAATTCCGATTCGTCCAGGAAGCCGTACGACGTCAACTTAACCTGACTGAGGCCGCCAAGGCCTTGCACACGTCCCAGCCCGGCGTCTCCAAAGCCATTATCGAATTGGAGGAAGAGCTGGGCATCGAAATTTTTGCCCGTCACGGTAAGCGCCTCAAGCGTATCACCGAGCCTGGTCAATTGGTTCTCCAAAGCATTGAGCTCATCCTGCGCGAAGTTGGCAACCTCAAGCGCATAGGCGAGCAATACAGCGCCGAGGACAGTGGCACACTCTCGATTGCCACCACGCATACGCAGGCCCGCTATGTATTGCCGGAACCGGTCGCCAAGCTGCGGCTGGCCTACCCCAAAGTCAACGTCAGCCTGCACCAGGGCTCACCCGATCAAGTAGCGCGAATGCTGATTGACGAAGTGGCCGAGATTGGCATTGCCACCGAATCATTGGCGGGCTATTCGGAACTGGTGACCTTGCCTTGCTACGAGTGGGAACATGTGTTGGTGCTGCCGCTGGGTCACCCCTTGTGCCTGAAGGAGCACCTGACACTCGAAGACATCGCCCACGAGCCCTTGATCACCTACCATCCGTCTTACACCGGCCGCACCAAGATCGACCATGCCTTTGCCACCCGCAAACTCGCGCCCCGCATTGCGCTGGAAGCGATTGATTCAGACGTGATCAAGACCTACGTCCGGCTCGGCTTGGGGGTCGGCATTGCAGCCGAAATGTCGGTGCGCGACGTGGTCTCTGAGGGCGTCAAGAGCGATCTGGTGGTGCGGCCAGCGGGGTATTTATTTGGCCAGAATATCAGCCGGGTGGCCTTCAAACGCGGCGCCTACCTGCGCAATTTTGTTTACAAGTTTGCCGAGCTACTGAGTAGCCGCTTGAGCCGCAATCTGGTAGCCCAGGCCATGACCGGTCATGTCGATGATTATGAATTGTAAAAACTTGCGGGACAGACCGCAGTTACACGAAGTGAACAAGCTCTGTCCCCAACACTTCAAGCTTGAGGGACAGACCGCAGCCAATTTACTTGTATTACCCATATGGGCTACGCATAGCTACCTTTGTTGGTGATAGACGCATCTTGCCCCTTATCCAAGAATAGCAAGTGCGCAGTCATGGCAACGCTTGACTTATAGTGTTGCTGGTTCTTTCTGCTGCAAATAAGCGACTTACATCAGTCCAATAACGGAGATACAAATGGAATTTAACAAAGAGTTTGACGCATCTGGCCTTTCCTGCCCACTGCCCATCGTAAAGACCAAAAAAGCGCTCTCCACCATGACTTCAGGTCAGGTGCTGCGCGTCATCTCGACCGATCCAGGTTCAGTCTGCGACATGGCTGCATTTGCCGAGCAAACCGGCAATGACCTGTTGGAGCAAGGTAGCGAAAACAGCAAATTCGTTTTTTATCTCAAAAAAGCCTGAGAGAAATACCCACCCAACCGGAGCCCCATCATGGCAACAAAAAAAATGGCGCTCATCGCCACCAAAGGTACGCTGGACATGGCTTATCCGCCATTTATCCTGGCCTCGACAGCCGCCGCCTTGGGCTGGGACGTTCAAATCTTCTTCACTTTCTATGGTCTTCAGTTGCTGCGCAAAAGCCTTGACGACATCAAGATCAGTCCGCTGGCCAACCCGGCCATGCCAATGCCGGTGCCGATGCCCGTGTTTGTGCAGATGCTCCCCGGCATGGAATCGATGGCCACGATGATGATGAAGAACAAGATGAAGTCCAAAGGCGTGGCATCGCTGCAGGAGTTGCGTGATATTTGTCTGGAGAGCGACGTCAAGTTTGTCGCCTGCCAGATGACAGTTGACCTGTTTGAATTCAAAACCAGCGAATTCATTGAGGGAATCGAGTACGGCGGCGCCGCCACTTTCATGAAATTCGCGGGCGAATCTGACGTTTGTCTGTTCATTTAAGCAGCGATGAAAAAGCTGCTTTTGGGCTTGGCCCTTCTGGCTGCGGCACAGTTCAGTCTGGCCTTGGCTCCTTATCTGAAAGCCGACAAGCTGCCTGCCGCGGATATGTCCGTGCAATTGGCGCAGGTCGAGAAAAAGCTTCAGACGGAAGGCTTTACAGTGATTGGACGGCACCTGCCCAAGGACGTCACCGGGCGCGCCAGTCTGGTCGTGACAGACCCGGCGATGTTGGCTGCGATTCGCCATATCGGCGGCACCAGTATTGTGGCCGCAGGCATCCGGGTAGGCGTTCAAAATGACGGCACAGTGTCGTACATGAACCCAGACTATTGGTATCGCGCCTATTTACGCAAACAGTTTGCTGATACTCAAGGTGCAGTCAAGTCAGTACAACAGCGTCTGGTCAAGGCTTTGGGTGAGGGCAGTGGCTTTGGCGGAGATGTGCCACAAGACGAGTTGGCCGACTACCACTACATGTTTGGCATGGAGCGTTTTGGCTCTGCCAATAGCGAGCTCAGCAGCCACGCCAGTTTTGAAGAAGCACTCAAGACCGTACAGGGCAAGCTGGCACGCGGGCTGGGCGACACCAGCCGTGTTTATGAGGTGGTGATGCCAGAGCAAAAAATGGCGGTATTCGGTGTGGCCATGAACAGTGCCAGCGATGGTGAGGGCTGGTGGGTCAACAAAATTGGTGCTGATCAGCCAGCAGCGTTGCCGTATGAGTTGTTTATTGTGGGCAACAAGGTCTATGCACTGTACGCCCGTTACCGTATCGCGCTGGCTTGGCCGGCCTTGGGCATGGGGCAATTCATGGGCATCATCAATGCGCCTGAAGCCATACGCGGCACACTCGC